>JBFMDX010000016.1 GCA_040753795.1 Thermodesulfobacteriota bacterium | reverse complement strand
GAGCAGTTGAAAGAAATCGCCGCGGAAATGGCCAAAAACGATTACGGCCGCTATCTTTATGAAATCGCCGAGCTGACGCCCACGGAGATGGTCAAATGGGTATAACCGTAAACGAATTATCGATTCCCGGCGTCCGGCTGATCCAGCCGGCCTGTTTTAAGGACCAGCGCGGATTCTTCCTGGAGACCTGGCGCCGGGATGTTTACCGGGAGGCCGGTATCGACCGGGACTTTGTCCAGGACAACCGCTCCCATTCGAAAAAGGGCGTGCTGCGGGGGCTGCATTATCAGCTCCGCCATCCCCAGGCCAAACTGGTCTATGCGGTGACCGGAACGATTTTTGACGTGGCCGTGGATATCCGGAAAGGATCTCCCACCTTCGGCCGCTGGACCGGCGCCGAACTGTCGGCGGAGAACCGGCGGCAGATCTATGTCCCGGAAGGATTTGCCCACGGTTTTGTGGTGATCAGTGATTTTGCGGATGTGATCTACAAATGCACGGACTTCTACGCGCCCGGCGATGAGTTCGGCCTGTTCTGGTCCGACCCGGCCATCGGGATCGACTGGCCGGTTGTTTCACCAATTCTTTCCGACAAGGACCTGAAAAATCCGGCCCTGGATCAGATCCCGGCCGATCTTTTGCCGGGGTAAGAATAAATACCCGTCAGACTTTCTGGTAGACGCTCGGTTCGATAAACCGGTAGGGATGATCCAGAAAACTCAGGCTTTCGGCACCGCCGACAATCAGGTATCCCTTTTGTTTAAGCGACTCATGGAGCTTATCCAGAACCTTTTTCCGGGTGGGCAGATCAAAATAGATCATGACGTTACGGCAGAAAATCACGTCAAACCGTCGTCCCGGCATGTCGTCAGTTACCAAATTAAAGGCTTTGAAGGTGACCTGTCTCCTGACTTCCTCCCGGACGGAAACGGTCCGCAACGGTCCCTCACCGCTGATCCGGAAATATTTTGCCAGCATCCGCTCGTCCATCTTCTTGATTTTGTCCGGGGGGTAGACGCCTTTCTGGGCCAGGTCCAGCATGTTCCGGGACAGATCCGTGGCCAGTACCTGGGGGGCAAACCCCTTTTCCAGGCAGTCCATTGCCACCGAATAGGGTTCTTCACCGCTGGAACAGGCGGCGCACCAGATACTGGCGGCGGACCCCTTCCGAAGATACTTGAAGGTGCCGCTTTCCCTGAAGAAGAATGTATGGGTAGTGGCAATGGCGTCGATAAAGGAAGACCGCTCCGCGGGGTCGGAGCGCAACCGCCGGAAATAGTCGTCCACCGATGTCAGCCCGAGCTGGCGGAACCGCTGAAAAAGGCGGGTTTCAATGAGGCGGTGCTTGCCCTTGAGGTTGATGCCGGCCTCCCGGTAGGCCAGATCGATCAGCAGGGCATACTGCGCCTCATTTAACTTCATGGAAACACTGCCGGTGGTATTCAAAAGCCTTTATTCCTTCTCCGTTTTCCGGTTCCCGCCTCCGGTGATTCTCACCAGGGACGGTTTTCGAATATAAAAGGTCCCGGCAAAAAAGTCCCGAAAAAAATAATTGAAAATTTCCTGTTGACATCCGCCGCCAGTCTGATAATTTATTGGACGGTTGCCCGAACAATTTATAAATCAGACGACATTCGTCATCGGACGAGAGCGGAGCATGGGCAGAAAAAGCATGGCGGATACCCGCCGACAGGAAATCATCGACGCCTTCTACCGGTGCGTCAACAGCGAGGGACTGGCCAGTGCTTCCATCCGCAAAATCGCCGGCCAGGCCGGGGTCCAGCCGAGCGTCATTCATCATTACTTCAAGGACCGGGATGAAATGATCGCACAGATGGTGACCTTTTTCAGCGACACCATCTTTACTGATTTTATCCGCAAGATGGATCGCTACAAGAATCCCGAGACACGATTCTTCAAGGCCCTGGAATTCATGTACAGCCCCGGCATGATCAACGAGGAATACTCCGGGTTCTTTCTGGAGTGCTGCGTGGAGGCCCGGCGCAACCCCCGGGTGCGGGAAACCCTGGCCAGAACCTTCAGCCGCTTCCGGCAGACCATTATCGCCAATATAGAAGCAATGGACATCCTGAACGACCTGACAAAACAGCAGAAAGAGAACTACGCCTCCATGATGATCGCCGTCCATGAAGGACTGGAGCTGCAATGGTATATAGATCCCAGGGCCGTGTCCTTAAAAAAAGCCGCCGCCCTGAGCCGCCAGATTATCGATATGATTGTCGCCGACAGCAGGCGGGTATCCGCCCCCGAAACAGGCGGCGACGGAATCGAATAACCCTTTTCAAATCGAGAAAGAGACAACAATGATCATCGGCATTCTAAAGGAAATAAAACAGGAAGAGCACCGGGTGGCCATGACGCCGGCCGGCGTGGAAATAATGCGTCAGCGCGGGCACCAGGTGCTGGTGGAAAAAGACGCCGGCCTCGGCAGCGGATTTGAAGACAGCCGTTACCGCCAGGCCGGGGCCGACATCATCGCCACGCCGGAGGAAATTTTCTCCCGGGCTGAAATGGTCATGCACGTCAAGGAGCCGCTGAAAAGCGAATACGGCCTCCTGCGGCCGGGGCAGATACTGTTCACCTACCTGCACCTGGCGGCCAACCGGGAACTGACCGACGCCCTGGTCAAGAGCGGCGCCGTGTGCATCGCCTACGAAACCATCCAGAAGCCGGACCGGAGCCTGCCGTTGCTGACCCCCATGAGCGAAGTGGCCGGCCGCATGGCCGTCCAGGAAGCAGCCAAATACCTGGAAATGGCCAACGGCGGCCGGGGCATTCTTCTGGGAGGCGTACCCGGAGTTGAGCCCGGTCACGTCGTCATCATCGGCGGCGGCGTGGTCGGCGTCAACGCCGCCAAGATGGCCTGCGGACTCGGCGCCCGGGTGACGCTGCTGGACACCGATCTGGCCCGGCTGCGTTACCTGTCGGATGTGATGCCCAGGAATTGCTTCCTGCTCATGTCCACCCCGGCCGCCATCCGGGATTTGGCGAAAACGGCCGATGTGGTCATCGGAGCAGTCCTGCTGCCGGGTGCCCGGGCGCCGCGGCTGATTACCCGCGACATCCTTAAAACCATGAAGCACGGATCAGTCCTGGTGGACGTGGCCATTGACCAGGGGGGCTGTTTTGAAACTTCCCGGCCGACGACCCACGGCAACCCGGTTTTCGTGGAGGAAGGCGTGGTGCACTACTGCGTGGCCAACATGCCCGGCGCGGTGGCCAAGACATCCACCCTGGCGCTGACCAACGCCACCCTGCCCTATGCCCTGGAAATCGCGGACAAGGGCTGGCGTCGGGCCATGAAGGAAAACGAGGAAATCCGTGGCGGCGCCAATATAATCGAAGGGAAAGTCACCTGCCGCGGCGTGGCCGAAGCCTTCGCGACGGCGTGTGTCGCCATTGAAGCGTTTTTGTAATTTAAGGAGGATACCGTGAACTACGAAACCACCCTGGCAGCCTTAAACCTTCAAGCAGTGCTGCCCAATCTCATGGACCTGGTCCGGCATGACCCGACCGCAGCCGCCATCGCCGCCAGTCGGGACATCTGCATTCAGTTCCTGGTCAGAGGCGGACCGGCGGCTTACGTCGCTTTTAAAAACGGGGCCTGTACGGTAGAAAACGGCCAAAGGGCCGACGCCGACGTGAAGCTCTGGTTTGCCTCCTGCCGTCATCTCAACCGGATGTTCAAGAATCAGGCCAACCCTGTTCCCATCAAAGGCCTGACCCGCATCGGTTATTTAACGAAAGAATTCAAAAAAATCACCGCGCGGATGGAACACTTCCTGACCCCGAACGATAACGCCCTGGCGCAGCCCGACTATATGGCCCTCAACACCCTGCTGACCCTGAACACGGCGGCCCGGGCTATCTGTATTCTGGTGGAGGGCGACAAGGCCGCCAGGAATGTGGCGGCCGGCATGCCCGACGGCACCCTCCTGCTGAAAGTGCTTCCCGACGGCCCGGCGGCGGGGATTACCTTCCGCAACCGACGGGCGACCATGACCGCCGGGGAAACGGAAAAGCCTTCGGCCCTGATGCTGATGAAGGATCTGAAAACCGCCAACGACCTGCTGAACCAGAAGCTCGACCCCTTCGCGGCCATCGCCCTGGGCGATGTCAGGATCTGGGGCCAGACCCCCATGATCGACTGCCTGGACCTGATTCTGGAACGCATTCCCCATTACTTACAACCATGAGCGAGGCAACATGAAAACCTATACCTATCAACGATCCCGTGAACTGTTTGAAAAGGCCGCCCGGCTCATCCCCTGCGGTATATACGGCCATTTCAGTCCGGCCCCGCTGATTCCGCCGGACCATTATCCTTTTTACGCCGAAAAGGCGGCCGGATCCCGCTTCACCGACGTGGACGGCAATGAATTCATCGACTACATGTGCGCCTACGGCCCCATGGTGCTGGGCTACAACCATGAAGGCGTGGACCGGGCCGCCGCCGAGCAGCTTCGCAAAGGCAACTGTCTTTCGGCCCCATCCCCGGTCATGGTGGAACTGGCCGAAAAACTGGTCGACACGGTGGCCATCGCCGACTGGGCTTATTTCGCCAAGAACGGCGGCGACGTCACCACCTACGCCACCATGGTCGCCCGCAAGGCCACCGGCCGCAACAAGATCATCCTCATCAAGGGCGGTTACCACGGGGTGGCGCCTTGGACCCAAGGATACGGCCATCACGGCATCACCGAAGACGACGGCCGACATATCATCCGCATTCCCTGGAACGACATTCCCGCCCTGCAAGCCGCCATCGACCAGAATCCCGGAGACATCGCCGGCTTCATGGCCTGTCCTTACCATCACCCCACCTTCGTGGACAACGTCATGCCGGCGGACGGCTACTGGCAGAACGTGGAGCGCCTCTGCCGCCAGCACGGTATCGTGCTGATGGTCGACGACATCCGCTGCGGCTTCCGCCTGGACATCCGGGGATCCAACGAATATTTCGGGTTCAAGCCGGACCTGATCTGTTTCTGCAAAGCCATCGCCAACGGCTACCCCATTTCGGCCCTGGTCGGCACGGACGCCATCAAAAATGACGCCGCCAAGGTGTTCTACACCGGCAGCTACTGGTTTTCGGCGGTTCCCATGGCCGCGGCCATGGCCACCATCGACGAGATGAAGCGTATCGACGCCGTCGGCCTCATGCTCGCCTACGGCGAAAAGCTGCGGGACGGATTGATCGCGACCGCGAAACGTCACGGCTTCGACCTCAAAGTCACCGGCCACCCGTCCATGCCCTACCTGCGCATCACCGACGACCCCTCGCTCATGCTGCATCAGAAATGGTGCGGGGAATGCACCCGGCGGGGGGCTTTTTTCACCTCTCATCACAACTGGTTCGTTTCTTCCGCCCACACCGCGGAGGACCTGGCCCTGACGCTGCAGATCGCCGACGAGGCCTTCGAAGCGGTTAAAAAGCAATCCTAACACCATGGAGGAACCCATATGGCACTGACCCCACAGGAAATGAAGACACTCAAGGAAATGGCCCGCCAGGCCCGCAAGGATATCGTCGATATCACCGGCTGGTCCGGCGGCGCCCACATCGGCGGCGGATTATCGGTGACGGACATCATGATCATCCTCTACTACAAGTACCTGAACGTGAAGCCGCAGGACCCCGGCTGGGAGGACCGGGACCGGTTCATCCTCAGCAAGGGCCACGCCGGAGTGGCCTACGCGGCGATACTGGCCCGGAAGGGATACTTCGCCTTCGACCAGCTCAAGTCCTTCAACAAGTTCAAGTCGCCCTTCGGCATGCACCTGGACGGCAACAAGGTAAGGGGCGTGGACGCTTCGACCGGCTCGCTGGGCCACGGCCTGCCCATGGCGGTGGGCATGGCCCTGGGCGCCAGGCTTCAGAAGAAGAACTGGTGGACCTACTGCGTCCTGGGCGATGGTGAATGCAACGAGGGAACCATCTGGGAGGCGGCCATGGCCGCCAGCCACTATAAATTGAACAACCTGGTCACCATCGTGGATAAAAACCGGCTGATGATCGACGGCACCACCGAAGAGGTCATGGGCCTGGAACCCTTTGCCGACAAGTGGACCGCCTTCGGTTTTATCGTCAGGGAAGTGAATGGACACGATTTCGAGGACCTGGCCGGCGCCATCGAATACGCCCACACCCGGCCCGGTAAGCCGGTGGTCATCATCGCCAACACCGTCAAGGGCAAGGGCGTCGATTTCATGGAGAACCAGGTCAAGTGGCATTACGGCGGCCTGGACACGGCGCTGGTGGAAAAGGCCCACCAGTCCATCGACAAGATGTACGCCGGATAGAGCCGTTGTCAGAACCGGCCGTCTTTTAACAAATACGAAATTCCATAAAATAGAGGAGTCAACCATGAGCGAAGGAATTACCTGGACGGTATATGACGCCGACACCATGACCCAGGCGGAGATCTACGGTCAGGTGTTGTGCGATCTGGGGAAAATCAACCCCAGGATTGTCGGGTTATCGGCCGATCTGGCCAAATCCACCAAGATCGGGCGGTTCCAGGACCATTTCCCGGAACGGTTTTTCAACGTCGGCATCGCCGAGCAGAACCTGTTCGGCGTGGCCGCGGGCCTGGCCAAGTCCGGCCTGCTGCCCTTCGTGTCCACCATGGCGGTGTTTTCGTCCATGCGGGCCGCGGAGCAGATCCGGACCGATATCTGTTACCAGAAACTGAACGTCAAAATCATCGCCACCCACGGCGGCGCCTCGTTCGGCCAGGCGGGCACCACCCATCACTGCACCGAGGATATCGCCATCATGCGGTCGTTCGCCAACATGACCGTTATCGTGCCGGCCGACGGCATCGAAATGGCCAATGTCGTCAAGCAGTGCGTGGATTATCCCGGCCCGGTCTACATCCGCATCGGCCGGGGATTCGAACCCCGCCATTACGAAAATGAGGATTACGGATTTACCATCGGCAAGGCCGTGGAGCTTTCCTCCGGCACCGACGTCACCATCATCTGCTGCGGCGTGACCGTGTTTCATGCCATGGAGGCGGCCAAGGTGCTCAAAGAGGATGACAAGCTGTCGGTGCGCGTGCTCAACATGCACACCATCAAGCCCCTGGATGAAGAGGCCGTCATGCGAGCCGTCATGGACACCCGCCGCATCATTGTTTTTGAGGAACACAACGTCCAGGGCGGCCTGGGCAGCGCCGTGGCCGACGTCATCGCCCAGAGCGGCAAGGGCTGCGCCTTCCGCAAAGTCGGCATTCCCGACTGCTTCTGCGAGGTCGGTTATCCGGAAGACCTCTATACCCATTACCGGCTTGACACCGATGGCATCATTCAGACCGTGCGGGATGTCATGAAAATCGAATTTGAAGAGGATGAAGACTGGGAAGACGAGGTATAACATGGCGACTGAAAAAGAACTCATGGCGGCCCGGATATTTTTAAGAGCCGTCCTGCCCGTGATCAAAGTGCTGCTGGAAGAAGATCCCAAGATAGGGGCAAAATTTGCCGGCGTAACCGCCAAGGTGCAGTTTGTGGCCAAAGACCCGGCCGGCGATGTCGGCGCCTGCCTGGTGTTCGACCAGGGAGAATTCCGGGTCGACCAGGGCGTGGCCGAAGCGGCCGATATCACCTTTTCCTTCGGCCGGGTGGCGTCCATGAACGCCCTGTTCGCCGGCAAACCGGCCCTGCCGAAAATCAAGGGTCTGACAAAGGTGGGCCTGCTGGTCAAGGTGCTGACCCTGCTGCTGGCTTTAAAGCTGCTGATGCCCAACAACCGGCCCACGGACCCGGGAAAAAGACGGCTCAAGGTCAAAATGACCTTTTACATGATCACCACCGCCCTGTCCCAGTTCAACAAGGGGGGTGACCCGGACATGGTTAAATGGACCGCCTCGCAGCCGGAGCGCATTTACCAGATCACGGTCGACGACGACATCGCCGCCTACCTGCGGGTCAAGGCCGGGAAGACAAAAGCCGGCCGGGGAAAATACACCAAGCGGCGTCCCTTTGTGCACATGAAATTCAACGGGGTGGACGGCGCCATGCCGGTGGTCTTAAACGACGTGGACATGGTCATGGCCGTCAAAAACGGATTCCTGTCGGTGGAAGGTCCGCCGGAATACGGCCGGGACATCGGCATCTTCATGATGCGGATCCAGGAAATGATCACCTAGCCCGGCGGATGAGGCGGCACCGGTTCAACCCGGCGCGGTTGAAATTACGTAAAAAACCGTTCGCTGTGTTTTAAACACAACCGTCGGCACAGCGTGATCAGGCCCGTGTTCTTTGATAAACGCTTCAAAGTAAGGAATTGACACCGGATGGTTCATAACCGCGTGAAAAGTTCCGGGTTGGGCCAGCCCCTTATAAATGTTCTGGCCATAGATCTGTTGAAAGTGTTTAATCGTATGGGGGTAGGAACCGGCCCAGCCGCCGATTCGGTTCAACTGGATCGAGGCCGGCAGCGGGGCCGGAGAAAATAATATCCAGTTGTCAAAAGTGGCGGCCAGGGGCCAGTAGGCCATGCTGCTGATATGTCTTTCGCCGGCGAATTTCCAAAGCCGTTCGGCTGACTTTAAATCATTGTTATAGCCGTTGACTTTTTCATGGTGATAAAGACCGGCCACTGATAACGATAATATCGACACGATGGCGACAAAACCGTAAAGAAAAACATTGCGCTTAAGCCGGTCACGGCCCTGAAGTTCGGGGCGGATAGATATCAGGGCAGTCAAAAAGCCCAAAGACAGAAACGGCAGGCACACCCTTAAAGGCATTCGGCAGGTTACCGTCCCGACAAGAAATATCATGAGGATGGGAACGGCCGCGCAAATCCGTGCCCGGCGGGAAACAACACTCATGCCCAGAAGGATTAAAACCAGCATTAACGCACATGAATGCCTGAAACAATGAAGGGTATTGGAAAAACCATGCGCCATCCGCCGGGTACTGAACCATGACACCTTCGGCAATTCCTTGAGATTTTCCAGGTGCAGCGGCGGTGAATCAATGCCCATGAAGTGACGCATCAGATTAAAGTCGTTTACGGAAATACCATATGCCGGATAAGACGGATCATATGAATATCGGAAGTAATCCACAAAGCCTCGACGATACGCGTCATACTCAATGACACGCTCATATCCAGCGTCTGTTTTGTACATATAAATATTCAGAATATGCATCCATAACGAAAAAACCATCATCCCCGCCATTATGGCCGCTACCTTTAAAAAATATTTTCTCCCTGTCCGCTTCTTCTTGCCGATTCTTTCGTAAAGGGCCAGGCCGGAAAAAATGATCACGGCACAGCCTGCCGCCAGAAAAGCCGCTGGACTCCGGTAAAGGCAGGCGAAAAAGAACAACCCCCCTGATATGATCAGGTCTTTTGGTTTAAACGCATTGGCTTCTTTAACCCCTTCGGTAAAATACGGCAACAATGCGGTAGCGGCCAGAAAGATTGAAATGATTGTAAAATTCGGCTGGAATGGCAGAAACCCCAGAAAAATACAGGATATCAGCAGCGCCCCGAGCGGGAAGGAAAGCGTTTCATCGGCGGTGAAAATGAAAATCAACCGACTTACGCAGACGATGTAGAACATCACCAGAAAAAAGTCATACCAGAAAAAATCCGCCTTCCAGGAATAAAGCGTTTTGAAAATCCAGCCCAATATGGAATGCGTATCCGGTGTATGGTATTCACCGCTTTTAGCGAGCAGCATGACGTAGACGTCGTCATTCAGGTGGAAAATCAGATTTTTCGAGTAACCAAGAAGAACATAAAACAGCAGGAAGGAAAAAATTAACCAGAGCCGCTGGTCTTTTCTGCCTTTTTCTTTCCGCATAATCATAAATTCTGTTGAATTGAGTTTTCCGATATAAATTCTTCTCTTTTTTCACCTACATACTATGGAAGCGATGAATGATCAATCGTTATTGCGCCCACCGGCAGGTAAGGCCTTGACACAAAACCCCGTCATTGCTATAGATAATGACCGGAGAAAGCAGCGGGTTGCCCTTTTTTATCCTTACCCCTAGAACGGAAATTCCGTGGAAGGATCAGCGTCTGCCGTGAAACTGTCCCTGGTCATTCCCATATACAACGAAGAGGCATTGATCGCACCGCTGCTGCAGCGAACCGTAGCCATCATGGCCGCGATCACCGAAGATTTTGAAATCATCTGTGTGGATGACGGCAGCAGTGACCGCAGCCTGGAACGGATGCTCGATTTCCGCCGCCGGGAACAGCGGCTGAAAATTATCTCGCTGTCGCGCAATTTTGGCCATCAGGCCGCCTATACCGCCGGGCTTGAAAACGCCCGGGGCGACTATGTGGTCATGATGGACGGCGACCTGCAGGATCCGCCGGAACTGATCCCCCAAATGGTCGAAGCGGCTCAAACCCGCCGTCTGGATATCATTCATGCCAGAAGAACCGGTCGCAGGGAAACCCTTTTCAAGAGGATCCTCCTGTATATATTTCATCATGTCTTTAACCGTCTGTCCGGGATGGAGAATATTAGAAACATCGGCAACTTTTCTCTGATGAACCGTCAGGCGTTAAACGCCCTGCTGTCTTTTAAAGAGAAAACCCGTTATCTGCCGGGGCTGCGATTTTTCATCGGCTTCCGCCAGGGCTTTGTCGATTATGAGCGGGACGACCGTCATGCCGGCCGGGCCAAAATGAGCCTGTCGGCCCTTTACAAGCTGGCCCTGGACGCGCTCTTTTCCTTTTCCGAAATTCCCATCCGCCTCTGCCTGCTGATCGGGCTGACCGGCGTCATCATCTGTTTCGCGGCCTTTATCTACGTTCTGGTCTCCAAGTTTACCGGCATCGCGCCCTTCGGCTGGTCATCCACCACCCTGAGCATTTACTTCATGGGGTTCATTCAGCTGATATTCCTGGGCATACTGGGTGAATACCTTTTCCGGACCTACCATGAATCACGAAACCGGCCGGTCTACCTCATTCGGGAAATAATCGAATAACCTCCGCCCGAAAATCGACGTCTTCAGGATGCGGGTTCGGGAGGGGTTAACCTGATTCGCGGCTCCCGTTCTACATGGAAGCCGGGGCTTTTTCGGCCGGAGGCGCAAACCCGGTCGAGGTTGTCCGCTCGATATAGGTTTTGATGCCCTTGAGAATACCGTCGCAGAGTTGTCGCTGGTATTCGGGGGAAATCAACCGCTGACACTCTTCCTTGTTGCTGATAAAGCCGGTCTCGATCAGAATGGACGGCATCTGGGCGCCGATCAGCACGTAAAACGGGGCCTGCTTGACCCCCTTGTTCTTGACCCTGCTGTTCCCCTTCTGCATATGCCCGCATAAAGCGTTCTGGACATAACCGGCCAGGCGGAGTGATTCGTCCTTCTTCGCGTTCTGCATCAGGTCCTGCAGTATGGTCTGAAGGTCGCTGATGTTCTTCCGGGATGTACTGTTTTCCAGGGCGGCCACCTGCATGGCGTCTTCGTCGGTAGCCAGGTTCAGTATGTAGGTTTCAATGCCGTACGCGTTCCGGTTCCTGCTGGCATTGGTGTGAACTGAGATAAACAGATCGGCGTTCTTCATGTTGGCGATGGCGGTACGCTCCTCCAGGGTCAGAAACGTGTCCGAATTGCGGGTCAGGATGACCTCGCAGCCCAACTCCTTCCGAATACGGTCCGCCAGCATCCGGCAGATATCCAGCACCACCTTTTTTTCCTGGATCCCCTTGAGAGAGCCCGGCGCGCCGCTGTCTTTTCCGCCATGGCCGGGGTCGATGACGATCCGTCCGACCGAAAGTCCCAGCTGCTGGGCCAGGGTTGTTTTTTCCCCTTTTCCTGGAATCGGCATGCTGCGTTCTACCGTTTCAGTAACGGATGATTTGTCCTCTTCTCCGCTGACATCAATGACCAGGCGGAAGGGATCCTGCAGAGAGAACACTTTGTAGCTTTTAAATGATTTAATATCTACCACCACCCGAACGGAACTGGTCGTGTATTGCCCGGCCCGGATATCTTTGAGCAGGTTGTCGTCAACGGTGATTTGGCGGGACAGCTCCCGGTGCAGGCGGCTTTTCTGTAAATCAATGTAAAGCCGGGGCGGTTTACCGCTGACCGGGTCGCCTTTCAACAGATTACTGGTAAATTCAACCGGCTCGGAGGTATCAATGACCACCCGGGTATAGCTGGGGTTGGACCAGTAGCGCAGCTCCCTGACGACAGCCATTCCGCCCGGTATGGAAGCGTCGACGGCAGGAGAAGGAGCCGGCGACGGCTGGACGTTTTCTTCTTCTCCCGGGCAGGTTCCAAGCGTCTTGTCCGCGGCGACCACCCCGGAAATGTCCTTGTCCAGCAGAACGGCCGCTGCTTTTTCCCGGTATTCGCCCTGGGGAAATTCGGTTATCACCTTCTGCAACAGACGGCGCCCCTCCTCCCGGTCCTCCTCCTTGTATGAAGACTTGTAGAGCTCTTCATAAAGCGTCCCCGCCATATACAGCCCGGCTTCAGCCCTGGGCCCGGAAGGATCATAATGGTAGGCATCATAATAAGCATTGATGCATTCCAGCCAGAAGCAGCGGTACTTTTTCCTGGCGGCACTGTCCCGCAGTTTCTGATGGCAGGCCTCCGCTTCGGCATACTTGTCTCCGGCTTTTGCCGGATCCGGGAGCTTCACCGCCGCCTTTTCCGGATCCGGGCTTTTTTGCCCGTCCTTGTCCGGTTGGGGAGCAGGGGCCTTGCCTGATTCCGGTTCGGTCGGTTTGGCCACGGCCTTGCCTGATTTTTTCGGATCGGCCGCCGGCTGACTGTCCGGGGCTTCCCGGACCAGCCCGTCCAGGCGTTCCCGGGCCCGGTTCCGGTAAGCGCTTTTCGGATAGCCGGTGATAATTTTCTGGAACAGGTCAGCGGCCGACTGCCGGTCGGATGATTTACGGGAAAACGTATACATCTCCTGATAAAGGACACCGGCCTGATAAAGGCTGGCCGCCGCATAGGGACCCGCGGGGTCGTCCTGATGGACCTTGGTAAACTGCTGGATGCAGTTTAACCAGTTGGAGCGGTATTTCTTTTTTTCCGGGCTCTTTTCCAGTGCCTTGGCGCAGTTTTCCGCCTTGAAATAAATCGCCTTGACATCGGCGGCCGGCGCGGAGCCGGAAAATATAACAGACGCCAGGCAGCAGACGGCCACAAAAAGAAAGATAAGTTTTCTTTTGCTAATGGTCATGATGGTAAAAGTTTTTCCGCCTTCTGCTTTAAATCGTTCAGGCAATTCAGGGCCTCCAGCGGCGTCATCCCGGATATATCCAGACGGTCCAGCGTCCGGGCCAGTATATTCTCAGGGGCGTCGAAAAACGACAGCTGCACGGGCCCCTTGCCGGCCTTGGCCTTTTGTGGAACCGCCGAAGCCTCGAACCCGAATTTGCCCTGTTCAATATCATACAATATCTGCTTGGCCCGGGCAATAACTGCCGCGGGAATTCCCGCCAGCCTGGCCACCTGTATGCCATAGCTGCGGTTGGTGCTGCCCTCGACCAGCCGCCTTAAAAAAATGATATCATCGTTCCATTCCTTGACGGCGATATTGAAATTTTTGGCGCGGGTCTTTACGGCGGCCAGATCCGTCAACTCATGGTAATGGGTGGCGAACAACGTCTTGACGCCCTTGCCGCCCAGGTCGTGCAGATGTTCGGCCACGGCCCAGGCAATGCTGAGGCCGTCATAGGTGCTGGTCCCCCGGCCGATTTCATCAATAATGATCAGGCTCCGGGGAGTGGCGTTGTTGATGATGTTGGCGGTTTCCTCCATCTCCACCATGAAGGTGCTTTGACCGGAGGCGAGGTTGTCCAGGGCGCCCACCCTTGAAAAAATCCGGTCGACAATTCCGGTGCGGTACTGCCGGGCCGGCACGAACGAACCCATCTGGGCCATGATAGCGCACAGGGCCACCTGCCGCAGGATCGTCGATTTTCCCGCCATGTTCGGACCGGTGATGATCAGCAGCTGGTTTTCGGTATCATCCAGCCGGACGGTATTGGGGACATACCGTTCGGCGGTCAGCATCTTCTCGACTACCGGATGGCGGCCGTCGGTCATATGGATCTCACCGCCGCCGGTAATTTCCGGGCGGACATAATGATTATTGACGGCCGTCTCGGCCAGACTGCACAGAACGTCGACCCGGGCGGCAAAGGCCGCGGCTGAAAAAATCAGGCGGCTGACATCCGCCACCTGTCGCCGGATATCATTGAATATGGACAACTCCAGGGCCAACCGCTGCTCCTCGGCCCCCAACGCCCGGCTCTCAAACGCCTTCAGTTCATCGGTAACATACCGCTCGGCATTGGCCAGGGTTTGCTTGCGGACGTAATCCCCGGGCACGGCACCGGTCTGACTTCTGGGAACCTCCAGGTAATAGCCGAAAACCCGGTTGTATCGCACCTTCAGAGAATTTATGCCGGTCCGCGCCTTCTCCCGGGCTTCCATGCCCGCCAGCCAGCTCTTGCTGTCCCGGCTGATGGCAATCAGTTCCCGCAGTTCCGGGTGGTAGTCTTCCCGGATCAGGCCGCCTTCCTGGATGGTCGGCGGCGCGTCTTCCCGCAGGGCCGCTTCCAGCAGGCCGGCCAGGCCGGCCAGTTGTTTCTGTTCAGCATCGCTCAGACAGTCCGTAAGCGAAAAAAAGCGGCTGTGAAAAACCGCCAGGATCCGCAGAATATCCGGCAGCGCCTGTAACGATCGTTTCAACGCCACCAGATCCCGGGCGTTGGCCCGGCCCATAACGGCCCTGCTGGTGAGCCGTTCCATGTCGTAAACGGATTTGAGGTGCTCCCGGGCTTGATGACGTGCGGCGAAGTTGCCGGCCGCCTCCGTCACGGCATCGTGCCGGCCGACAATCTTTTCCGGATCCAGCAGAGGATAAGACAGCCATTGCCGCAGCAGGCGGCTGCCCATGGCGGTGACGCAGCCGTCCAGCACCTCCATCAGGGTGCCCCGCCTGGTGCCGTTTCGCAGATTTTCGAAAAGCTCCAGATTGCGGCAGGTCGTGTCGTCAATCAGGAGATAATGGTGAAGATGGTAGGTTTCGATTCCCGTAATCTGGCCGACCTGCTGCTTCTGGGTGTGCAGCACATAGCCCAGCAGGGCGCCGGCGGCGCCGACGCCGGCCGCCATCCCCTCACAGCCGTAGCCTTCCAGGGAGCGGGTCGAAAACTGCCGGATCAGCCGGTCGCGGGCGGGAGCATACTCGAACTCCCCGTCCGCCAGGCAGGTCAGGGTTTTCTCGCCAAACAGCGACAGCACGTCGTCCCAGGACGAATCCGCCCGGGCGGATTCAGGCAGGATAATTTCCCTGGGGCCGATCCGCAGCAATTCATCCCTGATCGCGCGGGCATCATTGGATTCACAGAGACGAAAGGCGCCGGTGGAGATATCAACAACGGACAGTCCGATGACCTGGTCCCGGCGGGCAACGGCCAGAACGTAATTATTGGCATCCCGCTCCAGCAGATCATTGTCGACGATCATGCCGGGCGTGACAATGCGGACAACCTCGCGGTCCACCAGGCCCCTGGCGGTTGAGGGATCCTGCACCTGCTCGCAGACCGCCACTTTATATCCGTTGCCGATGAGCCGGCCGATATAGCCGTCCGCGGCCTTGACGGGGACGCCGCACATGGGAATGGGGTGGGGATCGTTCTTGTTGCGGGAGGTCAGGGTGATTTCCAGCACGGCCGAGGCCGTTTGCGCATCCTCGAAAAACATCTCGTAGAAATCGCCCATGCGGTAAAACAGAATGGCATCCGGATACTGGTCCTTGATGGACAGGTACTGCTGCATCATGGGAGTCGCGTTCACGGAGCCCATCGCCTGCACGCCCGGGGATTAAACATTACGGCCAATACTCCCTGCCCCCAGCCGCCCATCAGGCGCCGGCGTCGGGGCCGGTCTCCACAACCTCGGGGGTGTTGGGAACGGCTTTGAGGCCCCCCCGATCTTTCTCCAGGACGGCGATCTTTTCACGGCAGTCATCCAGCTGCCCGGTCAGTTCCTTTATGGTCCGTCCGGACTGGAACCGTCCCTTCAGGCTGGAAAAATAGGCCAGCAGCAGACCAGCCAGGAAAAAAGCGATGAGCAGGGCGAAATTAGGGATTTCAGGGGACTGGTAGGAATAGAATAACAGATTAATGCCGAATTGTTGGGCATCCAGAACAACTTCCCGATTCTGGAAACCGATCAAACCGATCAGCCCCACGACGATCAGCAAGACGATAATTTTTACCTTTTTCATAGCCCCATCTCTCCCACACAAATTCGTTGTCCCGGCGGCAGGCGGCAAGCATCCTGTTGCGTCCGATACCTGTCCGGTTTTTATGCAACTGTTGAACCGACAATATTCACTTTTTTAAAAACCATCAACCTTTTTTTACCGCCCCCCCCTTCCCCCGCCGGCAGAGAAATATCTCCGGCCATTATCCCGGCCGTCTATGGCTGCTCCTGCCAGACAAGGGCCGGGCGTATGTCCGGCGGGCACTGACGGATAAAATACTGATCCGTCATTCCGGCCAGGAAGTCCCTGACGATTTCCGCCGTCCGATGGGACGCCACATACGCTTCGGACATGTCATGCAGAAAGCTGGTAAAAATGACGGAAGCGCTGTTGCCGGTTTCAATATCACGGCAATACCGCTCGAAAAGCATTTCAAACAGCCGCCGGATCGTGTCGGAGGCGGCCTTTATTTTCGGATTCCGATAAATCCGCTCGTAATTAAAGGCCTTCAGCGTCTGCAGGGTCTGGGATATCTCCTCGCTGAAAGCGATACTGTCGCGGTTCATGCTGGTCCGGATGATATCCGTCACCAGGGCGAAAACAATCTTGCCGTTGGTATCCCCCAGCAGCCGGGTGCAGGGCCGGGGAAGATCCTCCCGGCTGATCAGCTTCAACCGGATGGCGTCTTCGATATCCCGGCCGATATAGCTGATCGTGTCCGCGAAACGGACCACGCAACCCTCCATTGTCATTGGCACCAGGGGAAGGTCCGGCTCCTTCTTTTTGCGTAAGATCTCATCTTCAAATACTTCAAAAGTCTTGACTCTGACCGGTTTCAGGGTCCGGTTATGGACCTCACCGTCGTGGCACAGAATGCCGTCCAGGGTCTGCAGGCACAGATTGCAGCCCTTGCCCTTGCGTTCCACCCGGTCTAAAAACTGAACGCTCTGGACATTGTGCAGAAAACAGTCGATGCCCGCCTCCCGGCAGAGCCGGGAGAGATACATCTCGCCCTCGTGACCGAAAGGAGCGTGACCGATATCGTGTCCCAGGGCGATGGCCTCGATCAGGTCCTCGTTCAGCTCCAGCAGGCGGCCGATGGTCCGGGCCACCCGGGAAACCAGCTGCACGTGCAGTACCCGATGAGTAATATGGTCGTTTTCAACCAGATAAAACACCTGGGTTTTGTCAATATAGCGGGTATACGCCAGAGAATGGAGAATCCGGTCCACGTCCACGGCAAAGGGCTGGCGATAGTCGTTTTCCAGCAGCCGATCTTCCCGGCGGCGGACACCGTCAGCGCTGCGGGCGGCCGCCGGCGACAGGATCCGGCCTTCACGCCGGTTCAGCACTTCTCTCATGTTGTCCAGTAATGCGGGCATCTGCTTCTCAAGACCAATGGTGACGGTTCACTACCGATGCGGAAATAGTAGAAAGAACCGGGGCAAATGTCAAAACCGTCATGGCGCGGGCATATCCGCTTCTGAGACACGCACGAAATAGTCGGGTCCCACCGGAATTTCCGCCAATGGCCGCAGGCGATAATCTATCAGCAGAGACTGGTCCGAACGCACCTCCCGGGTATGGACGTCAGGACGCTGCAGCACCAGAATATGGTCAAAATAAATCTGTTTTAGAAAACGCAGCAGCGGAACCTGTCCATTGGCAAAGTTGAAATCGACCGACCCCAGACGGTGGATGGTATAGAGGTTGGTGCGGTCGGATATGATCAGCAGCTTTTCCCTGTCCAGCTGATAACTGCGCTCAAGGTAATCCAGGACCCGCTTATACTCATAGGTTAAGGCCTTGCCCTGAACCAGGGTCTGTTTTTCGGCCACGGGCCAGTAATAAACGACCTGGACGATTACCAGGAGAATAATGGCCCCCCGCCAGGACGAATCCGTCTGACGCGACAGACGGTAGACGGCATACACCGCGGGTATTACCAGAAACGGCAGAAAGACCATGGCCAGGCGGTTGTCCACGGCCGTGGTGAAATCCCCCCAGTAGAAGGCGGCATACAGGAGGAACAGGGAAATCCCGCAAACCAGGGCGTAGACAATGACGGACCGGGCCGGGCCGCCGGCCAGGCGGTCATCCGTCTGAATCATCCTTTTAACGATGCTGTAAATGCCGGCCGCTGCCAGGATAAACACCGCCGGCACAAAACCGTAACCGGCATCCAGCCCGAAAAGGACAAAAAAATTGGAACCAAAATGATCCGCCAGGTTGCCGAGACCGAAGAGCGAGTCCGGCATCAGCCGTGCGTCACCGGATTGAACTCCCGGGCTGAAAAAGCACAGGCGCCGCTGCCAGATCAGCGGCAGCAGCAGCACCGGACAGAGCAGGGTCGGCAGGCGGTATTGACCGATCGTTTGCCGGTCAATAAAATATGGCGCCAGCACCAGCAGTCCCGCGATAAAAATCGCTGATTCGTAACGGCAATGGGCCAGCAGCACCAGGGACAGAAACAGGAGTTCGGCCCGGTCGACCCGCCGGGACCGCATGAACCGGTACAATGAGAACAAGACGAACACCACGAAAAACAGGTTGAGGGTTTCAAAACCGCCGGAAGTGGCCCAGAAAATAAAAACCGGGCAGGCGACCGTCAGGAATATGCCCAGGATGCCGTAAAAGGATGAAAACGCCATGGTCAGCATGACATAAATCAGGACCAGAGTCAGAACACCGGCCGCGAAGTTCACCACAAACCCGTTATACGGGCTGTACCCCAGGAACCCGTGGCACAGGGAAATAAAGAAAGGGAACCCCAGGGGCCGCTGATCGATACTGCCGGTATAATCATAATCCGAGTAATCGATGCCCAGGCCCTGGTGAGGCAGGGATACGGTTTTGTCCTCGTGCATGGCCATGGAAACGCCGACCAGATTGGTTTCGTCCGAGAGAATTTTGAACTGAGGCGGCGTCAGGTGAAACGCCAGCGCCATGATTCCCAGGGAAAGGATAAAGCCCGGGTAATATGCCCGGCACAGGGCGCCGATGCGGCCGCTGGTTTCCCGGATGATCAGCATCACCCAGATGACAAACGCGGTCAGAATAAAATAGTACCCGCCGTGGTTGAATACCGGCAGCACCCAGGAGCGCGGCGGAATCATCCCCGCCGCTGCCGTCAGGCCGACGGTCACCAAAAAGAATGTGATACGGGGCGCCATCGCCTTCAGGCCTTGTTCCAAGGAATTGTCCATCCCCTTCTTCATTCGCCTTCTCCGGTAACGACGGCTTTGCCCTTTTCGGATTTGTCCTCCAGAATCGTCATGGCTTTCCCCAGGACCGTTTCCGGGGAAATGGCCCGCAGGCAGCGGTTATTGCCGTCACAGGGAGAGTTGCGGTGATTATAGGCCGTCAGACAGGGGGAGCAGGCCCATCCGGCAAAGAGGTTGACGGCGTTCCGGTTTAAAGAGCCGTATAGAACCGGCGTCTCCGGGCCATAGAGGATAATACTCGGCAGGGAAATCAGGCCGGCGAAATGGCCCGGCCCGCCGTCATTGGTGATCAGCAGCTCCGACAGGCTGAATACGGTCAACAGCTCCCGGAGAGACCGTGTAAAACCCGTCAGGTCCATGGCCGCTCCCCGGGGACAGCAGCCGACGATCCGCCGCGCCAGAGGCCCGTCCTCGGGAGGTCCGGTGACGGCAACCAGGAAGCCGGACTTTGCCAGGGACTCGGCCACCCGACTGTAGTATTCCGGCGGCCAGGCCCGGATGGCCAGCAACCCGCCGCCGGGATGGAGAACGACCATCGGCCGGCCGGCCGCCTCTACCTCGGGAAACTTTTCCCGGATACGGCCGATGATCGCCGCCCGTTCCTCCCCGGAGACGACGACGTCGGGCAGTGCCGGCATCTCGTCGGGCACGGGAATTTTGCATCGGGGCGTTTCAGCCGCGTCCACGGCTTCCGCCAAATGGACAAACTGCCGGGAAATATGCAGGTAGGGGTTATACAGTACCGGCCGGTTGATAAAATTGCCCCGGTAAAGCCCTTCCTGGGTGTGACGGTGAAACCCGACACGAACAGGCGCGCCGGAAAAGAAAGAATAAATACTGCTGATCCTTGAAAACAGTTCGCAGTCAATGACGAGCTCCGGACGGTTCCGTCTCATGCGGGCAAGGTACTTGACGCTGTCGGCCGCAATCCCGGCCAACGTCCGGTCATTGATGGCGATGATGTGGTCACGGCCCGTCAGGCCGATGAGATCGATAATTTCCACGTTGCGGCTGAAGGTCAGGATATCCAGTGCGGCCTGCGGGTACTTTTCCCGCAGACGCCGGATCATGGGCCAGGTCATGGTCAGACTGCCCATTTCCGACAGCAGAATCAGCAGTATCCGTTTGACCGGCAACGCGACGGTTTCCGCCCCACGAATCCGTGCCATCAGGGACAGTATCCGGCATGCCGCCGGTCCGACGGCGCGGTCGATCATTCGCTGGGTGGATACCTTCAATCAGCGCCCTCCTGAATACCCGTAACGCCCTTCAGCCATTGGTCATAACCATCGACAACCAGACGGGTTATCCCCCGCCGGGACAGATCTCCGCAGGCCAGCGCCAGGGCCTTGAGATAATATGACCCGGCCAGCGGCCACTGTCCCTGTTCGTCATAGTATAAGCCATTTTCATAAAAGTCCATGAGCTTCGCGTATACCGGACCGGCCAGGGGATTTTGCTCCCGTGCCATTACCAGGCTGTCAGCCAGGAAATTCAGCGCCATCCGCGAATCCTGTTGAACGATCCGGACGCAACCCAGATAAAACCATACGGCAGGGCGATCCGGCGCCAGTCGGGCGGCCCGCCAGAACGCCTGCTCCGCCGGTTGCCACTGGTCATCAAGCACCAGCGCCTTGCCCAGCGAAACCCACAGGGGCGCCTTGTCCGGCCGGGTAACCGCCGCCCGGTAAAAATGATCGATGGCCCCGGTCATATCGTTCCGCATGGCCAGGGTATGCCCCAGGGCGTGATGAGCCAGGAAATTATCCCCGGTCACCGCCAGCGCGTGCCGGTACAGCGTCTCGCTGTCACGCCAGGTCTGAACCTGTGCCCATGTCAGGGGCGCGTAAATGCCGGCCAGCAAAACCGGGACGATGGTCAGCCATGTCCGTCGGCGAACCAGCTTGTCTATCATGGCTTTCAGGCTGAAAACGATCACTATCAAAATCCCCGCCAGGGGCATGTACATGTATCGGTCGGCGATAAAAAAATCCCCCACCTTGACAATGCCGATGACCGGAACCAGGGTGCCCAGAAACCAGAACCAGCCGGTGAACAGGTAACGCCGGTGCCGACCGATCCGGACGATCATGACGGTGACGGCCAGCAGAATCCCGGTGGCGGCGGCCGCCATCCCGCAGCCGGTAAAGGCCGGCTGAGGATAAAAAACAGCCATGGGCGCCGGCCAGACGCTTTTCTTCAGATAGACGGCATAAGCCGCCAGCACCTGGAAAGCACGGGATGCCGGCGGCAGATCCATCGTCGACACCAGTCCGCCGCCCCGTTGTTGAGCAATCATGGCGACGGCCATCCCCGCCGCGGCAAACAGAAACAGCGGGATCTTCTCCGCCACCAGCGGGCGCCAGCGCCGCCAGGGGCTCTTGATCCACCCTGTCACCGGCCCCCCGTTCCGGTCACGGCGATACGGCCAGTAATCCAGAAGGAGGAGAAGAAAAGGCAGGGTGACAATCATGGGTTTGGCCATCATCCCCAGTACAAAAAAAACCATGACCGGAATAAACCGCCGCCATCCGGGACGCCTGACGTGTCGCTCATAGGCCAGCAGGGCCAAAAGCCAGAAACAGGCGCACAGGATCTCCTTCCTCCCCGAAACCCAGGCGACCGGCTCCACATGCAGGGGATGAAGCGCAAAGAGCCCCGCCACCAGCCAGCTCTCCCACAGTCCGCCCAGGCAGCGACGGCAGAAAATGAACAGCAGGGCGCTGTTAATCAGGTGAAGCAGCAGGTTGGTCAGATGATAACCACGCGGACCGGTTCCGTATATTTCCGTGTCCAGCATGAAGGAAAGCCAGGTCAGGGGATGCCAGAACTCCGCCTCCATGGTCTGAAACGCCCAGGCGACATTACCCGGGCTGAAACCGGACCGTACCCGCTCATTGTTGACCACATACAGCGGATCATCCACCGTGACAAAATCAAAACCGGACAGGCAGCCGTATACAGCGAGCGTCATCAACAGGATGGTGATCAGCGGCAAAAATGATTTCAGCCGGCCGTCAATTTCACTACGGGATCTTACCTCATCAGCCATCATCGGGACCCCATTTCGGTTATTCCTGTCGGCTTTATGAAAAGCGGCGTGAAATTGAATCAATCAACGATCGCGCTGACAACATGCTGGGGAATAATACCCAGATACATTTCATTGTTGATTACATAAGTGGGGGTTCCAACCACCCCCAGTTTCAGCCCTTCCCGGATATCATTCAGCAGCAGGTATCTGATCCACTCGCTCCGCAATGCCCAGGCCAGTTCTCTAGCGTCCAACCCGGTCATTTCAGCCACCGCGGGCAGAGGCAGGTTCTCCCGGGGAACCTGGAACAACAGGTCGCTTGCTTCCCAGAATTTTCCCTTTTGAGCGGCATAAATGGCCAGCAGGGCCAATTTGCCCGACCCGACGTGAAACTTGTCCTTGATAAGGGGATTAAATTTATTATCAACCGGAAAATGCCGGTGTACCAGGCGAATCTTATCCGGATGGGCCTCAACAAGTCTTCTTAAGTAATAATGCATCTTCCGGCACTGGAAACAAAGATAGTCCGTAAACTCAACGATCGTCAGTTCCGGGTTTTCAGCACCGATCCAGGGATGCCCGTCTTCCGTCATCCCGTGGGGAAGATTTATATTCAAAGTGCCGTAGCCCATCTTCCAGTATTCCGGAAGAAACACCAGCGTCGATATTACCGCCAGTCCGAAAATGCCTGTGACCACCTGGTGTTTCGGCAGCGAGGCGAAAAACAGCGCATCGCCGTATAACCCTTTCCAGAAAGGATCCACGGAAAACCGGCGCCGGATCAGCCAGCAGTATACCAGCAGGGCGAAATTTATCCCGTAGCTGGCGATGCACATGATGCAGTAACTGTGGATGAGATAGTTGGAAATCAGCGCCAGCACAATACTGTACGCCGAATAAGCGCCGCAGATGACCGTCAGCAGCGTCCACCCGGATTTATCGCGGCTCTTGTCCAGACCGGCAAAAACGACCAGTATCACCAGAAACAGGTAGCCGATAACGCCCCAGACCGGCACCGGAATATCCAGAAAAATCGCATAAGGGCTTTGAGACACCGTATCGCAGTTGATGGCCTTGGAAACGGCGCAGAAACTGCTGTACGAAATATCCGTATAAACCCGGTAATGAGAATAGGAGAGGTAAGCGGAATCGAGTAAACCGGCCAGGGCCAGCAACAGTACCGGCACATAGTACACACGGAACGGATGGGGTTTAATGCGTCTGGATCCGCTCATCTGGGCAATATCGCCTTTTCTTCTGCTTCCCGGCCGATGGCCTGATAAACGGTTTTGATTATCGGCGCCACCAGGGCCTTGTCCAGAGGCGCCGTTCGTCCGGGCTCCGGAAGTTTCTTAAAGGTTTTCAGTATATCATAAACATTCTTCTCGGAGAACAAAACCCGTGCGAACTGTTCAGCAGCCGCCTGGTCCCCGGCCCTGGCGCTGTTTTCAATCAGGAAAAAACAGACCAGAATCTGCGGCGGCTGCCGGTTTTGAGACAACTTGTAGAACCGCTCGGCCATTTCGTATCGGCCCGTGCGGCTCAAGGCGCACCCGGCATACAGCAACGTCACCGGTGAACGGAAAGGGGACATGTTCAGCGACTGATTCAAATCGGCCAGGGCGTTTTCGGGTTCGTCCATCCATAACCGGATCAATCCCCGCGTTTCATAATAATCCGGGAGGGCTTTTCCCCGGGAGGCGACGATCAACTCATCCGCCGCGGTCAGGGCTTTTTCCCACTGGGCCGTGGCCGCCAGCAGTCGGGCCAGGTTATGCCTTGCTTTCAGGAATTGAGGATCCAGCCCGATGGCCGTACGGTAAGCCTCTTCCGCCTGCCCCGATTTCCCCAGCTCCGCCGACAACACACCGATATTATCATAAATTCTGGCCCGGAAGTTGGGCGTGGGATGATCCATGGTCGCGGCCCGGTTAAACAACCCGATGGCCACTTCCTTTTCCCGCGGAGAAGCGTCCTTCCCCCAGCCGATATAGGTGGCGATGTTATTGACCGGTCCGGCCTGTTTGGGCGCTTTTTTCATGGCGTCATACCACAGGACAACCGTAGATCCCCAGACCGCGTTTCGCTCATAGGTAAACATGCCCAGGGCCACGATAACCGCCGGAATACAGACCGCTATGGCCGGGTAGTCAATACGGCGGTCATGGCGACAGCGATTCATCAGACATCGAACCCCGACCGCGACCGGCATAAACAAAAACAAAGAAGGCAGATAATTGCGATGTTCAAACATTAGTTCCAGCGGAAAAATCGAAGATTCCACAATATGATTGACGAAAAAAAACAGGGTCGCGAAAGAGAATAAAGGCCGGCGGCGACGAAACAATATCGCCGCAGCGATCAGACCGAGGATTGAAAAAACAGCCAGAAAAGTGATCGGGGGATCAAACAGGGAGCGTGAAAGAGAAAAGTCGTGCGCCAAAGATAACCGGGAAGGAAGCGGAAAAAATATTTGAGACAGATAAAAGAGTACAATCCGCGGTTCCGACAGGATCCGCTCTTGAAAAGAAAAAGACCGGAAGTGATAGCTCTCCAGAAAGACCAATGGATTGAAAGGGACAAAAACAAAGATACCGGCAATACCGACGATCAGGATAATGCCGCCCCAGAGTAAAATACGCTGCCGGGATTTTGCCCCCTTCGGAGAGTCAAACAACAGTGTCTCCATCAGCAATAGTGCTACCGGGAACATGATGGCGTTTTCCTTTGAGAAAACAGCGCAGAGAAACATCAGCGCCACCAGTGCCCGGTAAACCATCGCGAATCGGGATGAACGTAATCTGGCCTTCAGATAAAAATACATGCCGGCCACATAAAACAAGGCGGCCATCTGCGCCATGCGCTGAACGATATATGTGACCGCTTGGGTTTGAATAGGATTGATCGCCCACAGGACGGCGCTAAACAGGGAAACAGAAAAAACATCATCCCTGGAAAACTGCGACAGGAGCAGCGGCGTGTTGAATATCTGATAAACCGTCAGATACAAAAAAAAAGCCGTCAGAATATGAACGGTCATATTGACGGTATGATATCCGGCGGGATCGTCACCGCCGAAAAACCAGTTTATAGCGAAGGAAAGGTTGGGAAGAGGCCGGAACAAGCGTTGCCGGCCCGGCTGAGCGAAAAAAGTCTCCCGGATTGATGAGGTATCCAGGGAAGTCAAATGCAACCGCTCGTTGGCCAGAATGTTCGGCTGGTCGTCATAATGCCAGGGAACATCAAACGTGTTGGAATAGATGGGAAGGATCAAACACACCAGAACGGCCAGCGCCATCAACGACCGGCGGCGACCGGAGACCTTGGTGTTGATGCTGTTCTCAATTACGGTCATATATAAATTGATGATGGCGGTTGTTCGGTTTAATTTTCAGAAGTTATTTTGTAATATAATCAATTTTTACGGGTACAGGCAAAATAAAAAAAGGGCGGGCCGCAACGGCCCGCCCTTTTTCTCGTCAGCAGATAAAGTTAAATTTCCAGCGTCTTGGTGAAAATAAAGGAATCGGTACCCCAGGCGCCGCCGGCGGCATTCCGGTAATCTACCGGACATCTTCCGGATGCGTCAGTAACCAGAACGGTAATGTTCAGGTTGGGATCCGCCGCCTCAACGTCAGCAGTGTTTTGGCCGGTGCAGAGATTGGTTGCCCAAGTAGAAGTGTTGGCAGGAAGATCGGTATTGGACGGAATGGAAAAATGATCCGACAGGGCGGCGGCGATGTTGTTGGCATCGGATTCCGCCTGGCTGCAGAAGGATTTATTCCGGTAAGCGATGAAGTTGGGGATAGCGATAGCCGCCAGAATACCGATGATGGCGATAACGATCATCAATTCGATCAATGTAAAACCCTGGGTGCCTTTTTTCAACTGAAGTTTACGTAACATGGTTGTCTCCTTTATGCCTTTGGTTTGAGTTCTTTTGAAATGTACCATTTACCCTGTATTTTGAACCTTTTTTACGCCTCCTCCCTCCTTTCATATATGTTTCTAGTTTAAATCAAGCCGTGTTTAATTTAGGATATTTCCCTCTCTTGTTTTGGCTCCGTTCATTTTTCCTGACGTTGCCTTTCCCATATGCAATAAGGGTGCCATTTAGCAGCAGGTTGTCGGTTAAGTACAAAACCACTTGTTTTCCCTGAAAAAACAAACAAGCATCCTTTTTGCCGAAAACACCGGCACAACGCTGAAAGACAGGAAACGACAATTATTGTCATCATCGACGCGAAAATTGTCCACCCGGATAGTCATGATCGGTCCCATAATCGCTGTCTTCATTGACGGATTTTTTAATAATTTTGCCAGAGGATACTCGTCGTTTTCGGATACCCGCCATTTTTCAGTATCGATAACAATTTATATATTATCGTTCCAGATCCAATTTGTCAAGCCGATAGCGAAAAGAACGCGGGCTGATCCCCAGAAGTTCGCAGGCCCGGTTCTTGTTGCCGCCGCTGACCTCCATGGCTTTATTCAGATAGGCTTTTTCAATTTCCGACAGAATCTCGTCGAGTTGAACGCCGTTGGTCACCTCATCCAGATCGAACCGCCTTCCCGGAAGCCCTTCGATCCAGCGCCGTTTGTAGGTTGAAATCGACAGGCTCTCCGGCAGAATGATATTGGTTTCCGTCAGGGCGACGCTGCGCTCGATCAGGTTCTCCAGTTCGCGGACATTTCCCGGAAAATCATATTTCTCCAACATATCAATAGCATAAGATGATATCTTGGAGACCTTTTTGTCGAATTCGGCGGAAAATTTTTCCAGATAGTACTGCGCCAGCAGTCGGATGTCACTCTTGCGCTCACGTAAAGGCGGGACTTTCAGTTCGATCACGTTCAACCGGTAAAACAAATCTTCGCGGAAATTGCCCGCGATAACTTCCTTGGACAAATTCTTGTTGGTAGCGGCCAGAATCCTGGCGTCCACCACGATATCCTCGGTGCCGCCGACCTGTTTGAACGCACCGTCCTGGACAACGCGCAGGAGCTTGACCTGCAGGGGCAGGCTCAATTCCCCGATTTCATCCAGAAAAATCGTCCCGGAATGGGCCATGGTGAAAAGACCCTTTTTGTCGTTGGTCGCGCCGGTAAAGGAACCTTTCTTGTGACCGAACAGTTCGCTTTCCATCAAATTCTCCGGAATCCCGCCGCAGTTGACCACTACAAACGGTTTGTCGGTGCGGGCGCTCTCCCGGTGAATGGCGCGGGCGATCAACTCCTTACCGGTGCCGCTCTCACCGCTGATCAGAACCCGGGTCTTGGTTCTGGCCACTTGACGGATGAGACGGTAAATATGATGCATCTTGGGATGATCGCCGACAATATTATGGAAGTGCAGATTGTTCTCAAGGCGTTTATCGATGGCTTTTTTCTCCTGCTCCACGGTCTTTAGCAGAAGAGCGCTTTCGATGGTTTTTTTCAGTTCGTTGCTGTCCAGGGGCTTGGGCACGAAATCATAGGCGCCGGCGTTCATGGCTTCGACTGCCGTCTCGGTTGCGGCATAAGCGGAAATCATGATCACCACGGTTTCCGGGTCGGCCTTTTTAGCGGCCTTCAGCACCTCGATCCCGGACAGATCTCCCAGCCGGACATCGCACAGCACCAGATCAAACTTGATCTCACCGATCATGGCGATGGCCTTGCGGCCGTCCTCCGCCAGGGAAATTCGGTAACCTTCCCGGGAAAGCATGACATCCAGCAGTTCACGCATGCTCAACTCGTCGTCGACGACAAGGATATGCGCCTGTTTCTCGGCCATCGGTTTTTCCTCTATCGGCAGCGTCCGGCGCCGGGCGCCAGCCCGTAGTATACGACCCGGCCGCCCACCATGGTCAGAACCGCCTTTCCCTGAAGCTCCCATCGATCGAACGGCGTATTCTTTCCCAGGGAACGGAACGATGCCGCATCCACCCGCCAGGCCATATCCGGATCGATCACGGTAATATCCGCGGGACCGCCGACGGCCAGACCGCCGGGAAGACCCAGAATCCGGGCCGGGGCAAGCGACATGGCCTCCACCAGGCGGCTGATGGAGATCAGGTTGCGCCTTACCAGCGACAGGGACAATGCCAGAGAAGTCTCCAGTCCGCTGATGCCGTTGGCCGCGAGATCGAACTCCACCTCTTTTTCCATGACGGAATGAGGCGCGTGATCGCTGGCAATGGCGTCAATGGTGCCATCGGCCAGCCCCTCACAGACGGCTTCCCGGTCCGCTTCCGACCGCAGGGGCGGGTTGACCTTGGCGGCCGTGTCATATTCCCCCACCGCTTCGTCCGTCAGCATGAAAAAATGGGGCGCTGTTTCCGCCGTCACCGGCACGCCTCTTTTTTTTGCCTCCCTTATGGCCCGGACTGACTCCCGGGCGCTTACGTGGGCGATATGCAACGCGGCGCCGGTCAGTTCGCACAGGGCGATGTCCCGTTCCACCATGATGCGTTCCGCCGCGTTGGGGATCCCGGCCAGCCCCAGCCGCGTCGACGCCAGTCCCTCGTTCATGGCGCCCCCGGCCGCCAGGCTGACCACCTCGCAGTGGGAAATAACCGGCAGGCCGAATCCTTTGGCGTATTCCATGGCCCGACGCATGAGCAGATCATCGGAAACCGGCTTGCCGTCATCGGATACCGCCACAGCGCCGGCTTCTTTCAGACCGGCGAATTCGGCCAGGTCTTTCCCCTCCTGGTCCCGGCTGATGGCGCCGATGGGAAGCACGCGGACGCCAACCCCGCTCGCGGCCGCCTGGGAAATCATAAACCGACAGACCTCGGCCCTGTCATTCACCGGCTCCGTATTGGGCATGGGGCAAACCGCCGTAAATCCTCCACAGGCCGCGGCCAGGCAGCCGGTGGCGATGGTCTCCTTGTATTCGTATCCCGGCTCCCGCAGATGAACATGCATGTCAATCAGACCGGGCGTGACGATTTTGCCGGCGGCCTGAATTTCTTCGGTCACGGCCGGAGAAGACGCCGCCCCGGCAGACGGGGCGGCAATATCGACAATCCGGCCTTCGGAAATATAAATGTCGTAAATCCCGTCCAGATGTCCCGGGTCAACCACCCGACCGCCTCTAATCACCACCATCCCGCTGGCCTCCCAATACCAGATAAAACAGCGCCATCCTAACCGCCACACCGTTTTCCACCTGATCCAGAATCACCGAACACGGTCCGTCAGCCACCTCCGGCGCGATTTCCACGCCCCGGTTCAACGGGCCGGGATGCATGATCAGCGCGTCCGGACGCGCCCGCTTCACCCGCTCCACCGTCAGCCCGAAGGTTCTGGCGTACTCCCGCGCCGATGAAAACAGATGGGCTGCCAGGCGCTCCTTCTGGATCCTCAACATCATAATCACGTCCGCTCCGTCAATGGCCTCATCCGCGCTGTGCGTCACCTCCGCGCCCAGAGAATCGATGCCGAACGGCAGCATGGTCGGCGGCGCCGCCACCACGACGCTGGCCCCCATCTTGCGAAAGCCCGCTATGTTGCACCGGGCGACCCGGCTACGGGCGATATCGCCGATGATGGCCAGCCGCAGACCGGCGATGCGGCCTTTTTTCTCCCGAACGGTCATCAGGTCCAGCAGGGCCTGTGAGGGATGGGCGTGCATGCCGTCGCCGGCGTTGATCACTGGCAGGGAAACATGGCGGGCCAGCAGGTGAGGCGCGCCGGCGGAAGAGTGCCGGATAACGATTATATCCGGGGACATGACCTCCAGATTCCGGACGGTATCGACCAGCGTTTCCCCCTTGGTCATGCTGCTGGCCCCGGCAGTCAGCGCCACCGAATCCGCACTGAGGCGTTTGGCGGCAAGATCGAAGGACACCCGGGTGCGGGTACTGGATTCATAGAAAAAGCTCACCACGGTCTTGCCCCGCAGGGTCGGTACTTTTTTGACGGGCCGCCTTGAAATCTCCTTCATGTTCACGGCCGTGTCCAGGATCAGCGTGATGTCATCGCACGACAGCGACGCCATCTCCAGGATGTGTTTGGTCGACAAGCCCCCCATGACGCCCCCTATTTCACGACATTGCCGATTCTCGACCAGCGGACCCGGCCCGCCAAAGACTCCGATTCACCGTTCCAGGACCAGTATATCAGGAACGCTTTCCCCCGGACCGCCTCCAGATCGAGAAATCCCCAAAACCGGCTGTCACTGCTGTTATCGCGGTTGTCGCCCATCACGAATAGCTGGTGATCCGGCACCTGCACCGGACCGAAGTCATCCCTTACCGGCTGAACGGCGGTGTCGGTATGAATAATGTATTTTTCCTGCATGGGCTGCTGGTTGACGTAAAGCTGCTTGTCCCGGACGGAAACCACATCGCCGGCCACGGCCACGACCCGCTTGATGTAATCCTTGTCGGGGTTGCCGGGGTATTTAAAGACGATGATATCACCCCGCCGCGGGGGTTCCCCCTTTATCAGGGAAATATGAAGGAAAGGGATGTCGATACCGTAAGCGAATTTATTGACCAGAATATGATCCCCGATGAGCAGGGTATCTTTCATCGATCCGGAAGGAATTTTAAACGCCTGAACCACAAACGTCCGGATAAACAGCGCCAGCAGAACGGCGATTAATACCGCTTCAACGTTCTCCCGCCAACTGCTGGTGCCGGAAGACCTCGCTGTCGCTTCGTTTTCCTTGTTTTGCCCCTGCTGTTTTTTCATTCCCGTAACGATATTCCCTCTGATATCCCGGTTAAGAGCCGGCCGGCGGATTCCGGATCATGTCCTTTTTACTGTTGATGTTGTTGGTAATCCAGGATTCATCCCACCATTCGATGGGATTGATGAAGGTATCCTGAAGCAGCATGCTGTAGTGAAGATGGTCGCCTCCCGCCAGCCCCGTCTGCCCGGACAGGCCGATCGTTTCCCCCCGGGAGACCATCTGGTCCTCCGCCACGCTGATCTGGCTGAGATGGCCATACAGGCTGAACAGACCGAGGCCATGATCAATGATGACGGCCCGGCCGTAAATACCGAGGTCTCCGGCAAAGGCCACCCGGCCGGCATTACCGGCCGGAACCGGTGACTTGGCCAGGGACGCCAGATCGACGCCCAGATGATAAGCCTGGCTGACGACCTGCCCCTGATATTGATAAGTGCGATGATCTCCGAAGGCGGCCCGGCAGGTGGCGTTGGGAAAACTCACGAAAACGCCCTGCCAGTGCTGCTGGTTGTCGGATTGACGACAGACGGAACGGATGGTTTCATCGTTCTTGATCCGCAGTTCGGTATTAACGTATTTGAATGTCTCGATCGGCCGGTCATCCGGTACCGGAACGTCAAAAGCCGGCATGACGGTGTTTAAGAAGCCGTCGGAGAGGGGGATCAGATCCTCCGCGAAAACCTTGGGTTTGATCAAATGATAAAAACCGGCCCGGGTAATGTTGCCCGCGGCGTCGGTGACCTGCACCATGGGGCTGACGTCCGGTGGTTGATCGTAAGCCACCGCGAAAAAGCCAAGGCAGATGTTCGCGTCCTCAAACTGACCGGCGCGACCCGGGAAGAACCTGTCCCCCACCTGAACCCCGTGAACCGTATCCGGCTCGAGCACCCTGTAGATGACCAGGCCGACCCCGCCCTTATTTATATAATGTTGAGGGGTCAGCACCTCCACTTCAGGTTTTTTGGTGTCGATGGCCACCTCTTTTTCAACATACGCCAGGTTCCCTTTGAACCAGCCCCGCCAGGCGCTGTCCCGGGCCTGAACCCGCAGGGTGGCCGGCCCGTCCGGGATTCCCGCCTTTTTCGGCGCCAGACTGATATCGAACTGTTTGCTGGCGATAATTTCTCCGGAGCCGGCTGAAGAAAAATCGGCCAGGGCGTGTTCCTGACCGGCGGCCAGCAGCGTCACGGAAGCGCTTTTCAGCCCGTTCTTCGAATCGGCGATGACCACCGCGAATTCCGACGCGGCCCCCAGTGCCGGCTTCAGCCCGGGAAAGGTCACCGCCGGCGGTTCGCCTTCCATTTTAGGGAAAACCCAGATCACAGCGGCAACAATGATAATTATCAGCAGTAACGCGAGCAGCCCGGCGGCTGTTTTTTTCTTCATTTTTTTTCGATCTTCCTTTGCAAATGTGCCCGGCCTTAAAAATCTTTATCACTGTATCAGGCAATATCTGCATATTCAAGGTTAAAATATCCGGATTCCTCAACCACTGCCGCCTGCTTGACTTTCACCGCCGGTCGGGTTAGGAAGATAGTATTAGGTTCAAGGTTTAAGGGTCAGGGGTCGAACGGAACACCTGTGTGCGCCCCCTGTTTGACAAGCCACCCTTTGCGTCCAGTAAATCCTAGAGCAGGTGATAATGAATTCATCAGGGAGAATTGGTTGACAACACCACTATTCCCGACCGACCGGATTCCGGTCGGCCGGATTCATATCGGCGGCGGTGAGCCGCTGGTTTTAATCGCCGGTCCGTGCGTCATCGAGGACGAGGACAGCACTTTCCGAACGGCGGAATTTTTAAAATCCGTCACGAACGAATTACGCCTGCCCTTTGTTTTCAAAGCGTCCTTTGACAAGGCCAACCGAACCTCCATTCACTCCTTCCGCGGTCCGGGGCTGGATGAAGGGCTCTCCATCCTGAAGAAGATAAAAGAGACGCTGGGGGTCGCTGTCATTTCCGATGTCCATCTCCCGGAGCAGGTCGAGGCGGCGGCAGAGGTGCTGGATATCATCCAGGTCCCGGCTTTTCTGTGCCGGCAGACCGATTTCATCCTGCGGGCTGCCGGATCAGGCAAGACGCTGAACATTAAAAAAGGGCAGTTTCTGGCGCCCTGGGATGTCAAAAACATCGTGGAAAAAGCTTCCTCCTCCGGTAACCGCAACATCCTGATCACGGAGCGGGGCACGATGTTCGGTTACAACAATCTGGTGGTGGACTTCCGCGGCATTCCCATCATCCAGAAGGAAACGCGCAAGCCGGTCATTTTCGACGCCACGCACAGTGTGCAGCTTCCCGGCGGCGGCGGATCGCGCTCCGGTGGAGAACGGGCCTTCGCGCCGCTTCTGGCCGGAGCGGCCGTGGCCGCCGGTGCGGACGGTATTTTCATGGAGGTCCACGAAGATCCGGAGAAGGCGCTTTGTGACGGGCCCAATTCCCTGTACCTGGACTCCGTTCGCGGCATCCTGCTTAAACTGCAGGCCATCCGGGACGCTATCCGGCAGGTTGTAAAATGACGCCCGACATTCAAACGCTCTTTTCCGGAATCCGGCTGCTGCTGCTTGACGTCGACGGCGTGCTTACGGACGGCGGCATCAGCTACTCCGGTCCCGAGACGGAGACCAAAACCTTTTCCGTCCGGGACGGTCTCGGCATCAAAATGGTGATGGCCGCCGGTTTGCAGGTGGGTATCGTCACCGGCCGATCATCGTCGGCGCTTTCCCGGCGTTGCCGGGAGCTGGGCATCACCTGCGTTTATGATGATGTCTGGGATAAAAGCGCGGCCCTCGCGCCCATCATGACCGAAACGGGGATCGGCTCCTTCCGGGAGGTGGCCTTTATCGGTGACGACCTGCCCGACATCCCCCTGTTGAAAAAGGTCGGCCTGCCCATCGCGGTAGCCAACGCCCATCCGGAAGTGATCCGCGTGGCGGCTATGGTGACAACGGCCGAAGGCGGCCGCGGCGCGGTCCGGGAGGTCTGCGAAAATCTTCTCCGGTCGCAGGGGCTCTGGCAGCAGGCCCTGGCAACCTATCTGTGAAGGTCCCGGCTGATGGCTTCTCCCAAACGCTCTCTGTTCCCGATGCTTCTGATCCTGCCGGTTCTTGGTCTGATCGCCTACCTGGCGCTGTACGACGGCGGCCGGGAAAAACGGCGGGAAAGCGCGGCCAAACTCATCCGAACCGCGCCGGACGTGTCACTGGAGGGCATCCGTCAAACCTTTATCGAAAACGGCGACAGGAAATGGTCGCTGAAAGCCGCCTCGGCCCGGCTCTCCCGAAGCAGCCGGCAGACGCAGGTGACCGATATTGATCTGACGCTCTTTACCGCCGGTGGTGACGCTTTCCGCGTTACCGCCGACAAGGGGATGCTGTCCCTTGACTCCAGCGACGCCGAAATCACCGGTAACGTCGTTATCCATATTCCGGAAGGCAAAATATATACACAGTCGTTGCGTTATCGGGATCAAGACCATATAATAACCGCCGATGAACAGGTTAAGGTGGAAAGCGATTCTCTTCACCTTACGGGAAACAGGCTGCGGTATGATTTACGTTCCATGACAGCCGAACTGCTCGGAAACGTAAACGGCATCATCAACGGAAACCTCACCCGAAACTGATCCAGTGGGCGGTTCATCAAGCCGGTTGACATCGACAGGACAGATTACTTGAATAGGATTTGCAACAATAGATTCCGGCATGACCGGTGCCAGGGGGTTCGACTCCCGGCCGCCGTGCCGTCGCCGGGCCGAAAGGAAAGAGGACGCTACGGGGGGACCGCGCTGGCGGCATTTCTCTGGGCGCTGCTGGCGGCGATCACCGTCATGACCGGTCCCGCCGCCAGTGAAAACAATCTGGCCGACCTGACCGTTATCGGAGCCATCCGTATCAGCGCCGACGCCCTTACGGTCCCCGGCGGCACGGAAAATTACGCGGAATTCAAAGGGAACGTCCATGCCTTCGGCGACCGCTTTGATATTACCGCCGATCAACTGAAAATTTTCTACCAGCCGTCTCCGGAAACAAAAGGAGACGATATTACCAGTGGCAACAGTCTGACAAAAATCATCGCCAGCGGAAATGTCGTCATCACCTCCGGAGAAAAAATTGCAAAGACGGAAGAGGCTGTGTATGATAAGGCCCAGCAAACGATCATTCTATCCGGCGACAAGTCCATGGTGCTGCAGAACAACAGTTACATCGCCGGCAAAAAAATTATCATGCACCTGGACAGCGAAACGGTCACGGTAGAAAGCGGCGAAGGCAAACGGGTGGAAGCGTTTATCGAACCACGGGACATGAAAAAAGACAATTGATCGGATATGGCGTCGCAATGGCCCTGTTCTCTTTGCGTGATTTGCAGAAAAGCTACGGCGGCAGACGGGTTGTCGACGCGGTCAGTCTGGAACTGCACAGTCATGAAGTGGTCGGCCTGCTTGGCCCCAACGGCGCCGGCAAGACCACGACTTTTTATATTTCCATCGGCATGATTCATGCCGACAGCGGTCGTATTCTGATTGATGAGACTGAAATTACCGGCCTGCCCATGCATCTGCGGGCGCGCCGGGGAATCGGCTACCTGCCCCAGGAATCATCGGTCTTCCGCAAACTGACCGTGGAGCAGAACATCAAAATCGTCCTGGAGTGCCTGAAGTACACCCGGGCGGAGCAGTCCCGGCGGACCGACGCGATTCTCGACGAAATGGGTATCCGCCATCTGTCGCGCCAGCGGGCCAGCCTCCTTTCCGGAGGAGAGCGACGGCGCCTGGAAATATCCCGGGTGCTGGCCATCGACCCGGCTTTCATCCTGCTGGATGAACCTTTCGCCGGAATCGATCCCCTGGCCATCGTGGACATACGGAACATCATCGCGCACCTGACCGAACGCAACATCGGTGTCATGATTTCCGACCACAATGTCAGGGAAACCCTGGGCGTGTGCCACCGGGCCTATATTCTCAACAACGGACGGGTCATTGAATCCGGCACGCCGGAGGAAATCGCCTCCAGCGAAACCGCCCGGCGGATTTACCTGGGGGAAGAGTTCAGGCTGTAGCTTATGGTGCTTGATTTAAGACAACGACTGGGATTAACCCAGCAACTGGTCATGACGCCCCAGTTGCAGATGGCCATCCGCCTTCTGCAGTTAAACCGTCTGGAACTGGTGGATGCCATCCAGCAGGAACTGGCCGAGAATCCGGCGCTGGAGGAGTCTCCTGCTGAAACCGACGGAGAGGAGCAGGCCGAAGCCGAGGCCGAAAAAACAAATGAGAGCAGCGCCGAAAAGGAAGTGTCCATCGAGGATAAAATCACCGATCAGGTGGAGTGGGAAAACTATCTGAATGAATACAATTCCTACGGCAGCGCCCAGTTTGAATCCGAAGAAAAGGAAAAGCCCCAGTTCGAGTCGTTTACCGCTTCTCCCCGGACCCTGAAAGATCATCTCCTGTGGCAATTTCTGATGACCCGGCCCGGCGAGGAGGAGGAAAGGATCGCCAGCCTGATTATCGGCAATATTAATGAGGACGGTTACCTGGAGGCCGGCATCGAGGAAATCGCCCTGGCCGTACCGGCCGCGCCGGAAAAAGTCAGCGGGGTGCTGACGGTCATTAAAACCTTCGATCCGCCGGGAGTCGGAGCGGCCAATCTGGCCGAGTGCCTGATGATCCAGTTGAATCAACTCGGCATCAGCAACCCCGTCATCCGGGACATCATCACCCACCACTTGAAGGATCTGGAAAACAAAAACTACAAGGCCATCACCCGGGCGCTGAAAATCCGGCTGGAAGAAGCCCTGGCCGCCATCAGCGTCATCCGGAATCTGGAGCCGCGGCCCGGCCGCCAGTTCAGGGAAGATGAACCCCGGTACATCATTCCGGACATTTACGTATACAAACACGAAAATGATTTTGTCATCGTGCTCAATGATGACGATCTGCCCCGGCTGAATATCAATCCCTATTACCGGAAAGCGGTTCAGCGGAATTCGGGGACGCCCAGGGAGGCCAAGGAATATCTGCGGGAGCGCATCCGTTCCGCTTCCTGGCTGATAAAGAGTATTCAACAGCGACGCAAAACCATCTATAACGTGATGCAGAGCATTTTAAAATTCCAGCGGGATTTCTTCGATTACGGCATCGCCCATTTAAAACCGATGATTCTCCGGGACGTGGCGGATGATATCGGCATGCATGAATCGACCATTAGCCGCGTCACGACCAACAAATACGCGCATACCCCCCAGGGGGTGTTTGAGCTGAAATACTTTTTCAACAGTTCGATTAACCGGCTTGAAGGGGAATCAATGGCCTCGGCCAGCGTTCAGGAGCAAATCCGGCAAATCATCAAATCCGAAAACACGAAAAAACCTTACAGCGACGATAAAATCGCCGCTATGCTGAAACAGTCCGGCATTGACATCGCCCGGCGAACCGTTACCAAGTACAGAGAGGTTATGGCTATTTTACCGTCAACCAAACGAAAACAATTTTAGGAGGTCATATGCAGGTATCCGTTACCTTTAAAAACATCGAGCCCTCGGAACGCCTCAAGTCCTTTGTTCAGGAAAAACTGTCCAAGTTCGACAAGTTCTTTAACGGCCCGGCCGAGGCCAACGTCATCCTCTCGACGGAAAAATTCAGAAGCATTGTGGAAGTCAGCCTGTCCGGAGACCGGCTGGTCATCAACGGCAAGGAAGAGACCGAAGACATTCATTCCGCCGTCGACCTGGTTGTGGATAAGCTCGAAAAACAGATCAAGAAGAACAAACAGAAGATTAAAGACCATCATCGATCCGGTGCCAGGCGTTCACCCAAAAGCACCGAATAAAACGATCGTATTCTGACATCTTTCGGGAAGACGCGTGTCTTTTTCAGGCAGATGCCATTGACAGGCAAGGCGGTCCAGCATGAAATTAATTGACGTATTAAGAAAAGAAGCCGTTATTTTAGGGCTCAAGGCAACCGACAAGAAGGGCGTTCTGGAAGAGTTGACCGTTCCGGTTGCGGCCATCTCAAAAATCGAGCACAGCCAGCTGGTCCGGATGCTTATGGAGAGGGAGCGCCTCGGGACTACCGGCATCGGCGGCGGTATCGCCATTCCCCACGGTAAACTGCAGAACCTGCCGGCGGAAATCCTGTGCATGGGCATCAGCCAGAAGGGCGTCTCGTTTGAGGCCATGGACGGGAAACCGGTCCACATCTTTTTTCTGCTGTTCACCCCGGAAGGCGCCACGGACCTTCACCTGATGCTGCTGTCGCGCATATCCAAGCTGCTTAAAAATGATATCTTCAAGCAGCGCCTGCAGGACGCGCCGAGCGCCGACGCGATCTGCGACATCGTGGAGGAATTCGACGAGGCCAACTGACGCGAACCGTTCATGGCCGCCTTTCCCGCCAACTCCGCCGCCTGAGGCGGACGATAACCGCCGTGGTCTTACGCCGGAACCTTGCTCGGAATAACTTATGCAGCGTCTTGACATAAAAATCATCACCGGGCTGTCCGGTTCCGGCAAGAGTACAGTTCTGGCGGCCTTTGAAGACGCCGGTTTCTACTGTGTCGACAACATGCCGGTTACCCTGCTTCCCAAGTTTCTGGAGATACCGGTGGAGGCCACGGGAGGCGTCCAGGGCCTTGCTTTTGTCATGGACCTGCGGGAAAAAGACTTTCTGACATCCTGTCCGACCGTGTTCGCGGAGCTGAAAAGCAAACAGTATCAGTTGGAAATTCTCTTTCTGGAAGCCGATGAGAAAATCATCATCCAGCGGTACAGTCAGACCCGGCGTCATCATCCCCTGGCCGACGATAAAGGCCTGGTTCCGGCCATCCGGGAAGAACGGCAGCGACTGGAGGAACTGCGGCAGTCCGCTGATCGCATCATCGACACGTCCCGGTTGACCGTCCATGACCTCAAATCGTTTATTTTTAAACTGCTGCAGAAAAGCACGGCCCGCTCGCCCATGCGGATCCATGTTCTTTCCTTCGGTTTCAAATACGGCGTGCCCCATGACGCCGATATCATCATGGACGTCCGTTTTCTGCCCAACCCCTACTTTGATCCCGAGTTGAAAAACCTTGACGGAAAATCACAAAGCGTCAATAATTATGTGTTGCATAATGGCACCGGCCGGGAGTTTATGTCCCGGTTTCTGGAGATGATCGACTTTCTGGTGCCGTTATACCGCAATGAACCCAAGGCCTATTTAACCATCGCCATCGGTTGCACCGGCGGTCTGCATCGGAGCGTCGCCGTCGCCGAGGCGGTGTATGATCATTTGCGGAAACAGGAGCAACCGGTCGAAATCACCCACCGGAATATCCGGCTGCGGTAACACGATCACAACATCATCAACAACAGTCAGGACACGCCATGACAGGAATTTTAATCGTCACCCACCAGCGCCTGGGAGAAGCCATGATCGAAGCGGCCGAATTCGTACTGGGATTCAAACCGGAAGGAGTAGCAGCCGTTTCCATCGATCTGAAGGAGCCGGCTGAAAAATTGCGGGAAAAAATCGCGGAGGGGATAAAAAGCGTCAAAAGTGAAAAAGGCGTACTGATTCTGACCGATATGTTCGGCGGCTCCCCTTCCAATCTGAGCTACTCCTTTCTGGAGGAAGGCAGAGTGGAAGTTCTGTCCGGCATCAACCTGCCCATCCTGCTCAAAGCCATCAGGGCGCGCCAGGACATGCCCCTGACCGATTTGATCCGGGAAGTCGAGGCCTTCGGCAAAAAAAGCATTTCCATCGCCAGCAGTATTCTCAAGGGGAACAAGCGTGAATGACCCGCGGATTCTGCATACCGTTCCCATCTCGGCGACGGATATCAGCAAAATAGCGGCCGTCGAGCAGCGGTGCTTCCAGGCGCCCTGGAGTCCGACCGCCTGCGCGGCCGAACTTTCCGCGGGAGGCGGTTACGTCACTATCGGGGGGCCGCCGGAGACCATCGCCGGTTATCTGTTTTACCGGATTGTTCTGGATGAAATGCACATCATGAAAGTGGCCACGGACCATCCCTGGCGCAACCGGCGCATCGCCTCCCGCCTTCTTGAAAAAACGGTGGCCCTGGCCGGAGAAAAAGGCCTGCGGCAGGTGTGCCTGGAAGTGCGGGCATCGAACCTGGCCGCCGTCAACCTGTATGTCAAGCACGGTTTTATCCAATCGGGACGAAGACCCGGTTATTATGACAACCGGGAAGACGCGATTTTAATGGTCAGAAAACTTGACGGGAAACGGCCGGTTCGTCCGCGACCGCAATGAAAGGAGAAAAAATCATGGACCAACGTCGCCCGCTCATCGCCGGAAACTGGAAAATGTTCAAGACCTGGCAGGAAGCCAGAGACACGGCCGTGCGCCTGGCCGGGCTGGTGGCCGCCGCCGCCGGCCGGGACATCATGGTGGCCCCGCAGTTCACGGCCCTGGTACCGGTCTGCCAGGCCCTGGCCGGCAGCAACATCGGTGTCGGCGCTCAGGACCTTTTCTGGGAAGCCGAAGGCGCTTACACGGGTGAGGTGTCTCCGTCGATGGTGGCTGCCGCCGGATGCCGCTACGCCATCATCGGTCATTCCGAACGCCGCCAGTATTTCGGCGAAACGGACGACACCGTCAACAGGAAAATCAGGGCCGCCCGGTCAGCCGGACTGATTCCGGTCATGTGCATCGGGGAGACCGGGGAAGAACGTGAGGCGAAAAAAACGTTTTCCGTACTTGACAAACAGATTCAAAACGGATTAAAAGGCTTTGATTTGGACGATATGCGGGATCTGGTGGTGGCCTACGAACCGGTCTGGGCCATCGGCACGGGTAAAACCGCCACCAGTGAACAGGCCCAGGAAGTTCACGCCTATGTCCGTTCGGCGATCCGAAACATGTTCGGTGCTCCCCTGGCTTCAGCCTTGCGCATTCTTTACGGGGGGAGCGTGAAACCGAACAATATCGGAGAACTAATGAATATGGCCGACATTGACGGCGCCCTGGTGGGCGGAGCCAGCCTGGACGCCGATACGTTTGCCAAAATTGTCAATTATTAACGGAAAATAAAATGAGTATTCTGATAACCCTCATTCATGTGATTGTCTGTATCCTGCTGATTGTGATCATCCTGCTCCAGGCCGGAAAAGGAGCGGGCATGGGCGCGGCTTTCGGCGGCGGTGGCAGCCAGACCCTTTTCGGCAGCACCGGCGGCACGTCCTTCCTGGCCAAGCTGACGGCGGGCGCCGCCATTATTTTCATGCTGACCTGCCTGACCCTGGCCTATACGTCGGCCACGCGGAAATCCGAATCCATTCTGACGGATGAGCCGGCGCCGGTAAGCCAGCCGGCGGAGAAAGCGCCCGCGGCGCCACAGCCACCGGCCGCGTCAGAATAGTTGCTTGATCGTTTCCTGCCGAAGTGGTGGAACTTGGTAGACACGCTATCTTGAGGGGGTAGTGGGGCGACCCGTGCCGGTTCAAGTCCGGCCTTCGGCACCAAAAAATTAAAGGCTGTCACCGTAGCCGGCGGCAGCCTTTTTATTTGGTTCTTCTCCAATTCAGTTGGTACGGAGGGCTCAAGGATTCAAGGGGTCGAGGGTTCACTTGCCCCATTGTTCCCTGGCCCCCATTACACGTCGCCGCAGCTGCTGATTGTCGGGCCACCGCTCCAGCGCCTGGTCGATAACCGCCCAGGCCTCCGCTTGCCGCCCGGCAGCCGCCAGAATTTCCGCCTGGCGCCAGAAAGAGGCCGGCATGGCGAAAACAGCGTTGGCCCGGGAAAATTCATCCGCCGCTTCCGACAGACGGCCGGTGGCGACCAGATATTCCCCGTTCATAATGAAATAGGAATAGTCTATGTAAAACCGTTCATAGCTGTTCAGTCCGTTTTCAATCCGTTTCAGATCCTCCTGCCAGAGGCGTTTGTGGTCATGCGCGGCAACCCCCAGCAGCCCGATCAGCCCGGAAAGAGCGATGCCCGTCGCCAACGCCCCGGTCGCGCCGCGGGTCGAAAAAACCCGCTGTCGCCAGGCCCCGGGCAATCTCCTGCCGTACCGGACCAGGATCGTCACGACCAGAACGACTCCGGCCGTCACCATGGCGGCCCCGCCGGGATAACGAATCAGACCGGCAAATTCCTTCATTCGCTGCCAGCCCGCCGGATCGACCAGCAGGCGGGCCTGAATCCGGCATAGCTCGGCCAGCGGATAGAACCGGTTAAGATCGATCCGGCCGGCCACGACATTCAGGCCCAGCAGGATCGTCCAGACAACGAGCAATCCGCCCAGCCAGCGGATCCAGGCCATCCTGATCCGGGCATAGGCATAGGTCAGCCCGAGAAAAAAAATGGGGGTACAATTGACCAGCAGGCGCAGGCCAAAAGAAGCCCCCTGCCACCACATCCGCATGGAAGCGCTGACGGCCAGCTGCAGCATCACCGCCAGCAGCAGGGCGATGCCCCGCCGGGGGTCGTGGCGCGCCATCAGGATCAGGCCGGCCAGGCTGATCATCACGACCGGCGTCCAGACAAACAGGCCATGGTAGGACGACGTCAGAATTTGCGGCAAGTGAAGGTTATAAACATCGATGTTGGCGGCTTCCGGCGCGTGAATCCAGCGGCCGTGCATCACCTTCCAGAGGACCAGCTGGGGAGATACGGCGGTTGCCGCTCCGGCCAGAAAACAGAGCCCCTGGGCCACAATCCGCCGGAAACGAAGGCCGCTTTGCAACTGAAAGAGCAGAAAGCAGAACGGGATCACCCAGAACAGCCCGTCCTGGGTCCGGGTGAGGATGGCGATCCCGCTGAAGGCCCCCAGCACAAAAAACGACGACCGGCGGGCGGGCAGGTCGGGGTCCCGGCTCATCATTTCAAAGGCGTACAGAAACAATGTTACGCCGAAGGCCGAGCATAAATGGGAAACGTGATAATGAATGGCCAGGTAAAAAAAGAACGGCGTTCCCAGCACGACATGCAGCAGGGATACGACGGCGTGTTCCCGGCCCCCATATCGGCTGGCCAGCGAAAAAAGCATCAGGGCGGTCAGAAAACCGTAAAACAGGGACCCCACCGGAAAGACATAAGCGTAAACGCCCCGGTAGCCATCACCGCCGGGACGCAGACCGGCCAGGCCGGCGACATGATCGGCCAGGAAGGCCAGGGCGTAAAACGGTGTCATCAGCAGAGACGTGCCGATGGCGACCGGATTGCCTTCAAGGCCGGTCGCGGAAACATGCCGGGACAGGGGGAGCAGCTGCATGTCGTTGAACTCATTGACCAGCAGAATGTCCCGGTCAAAAAAAGCCGAACGCGGATAAGCGGCATATAAAATACCGTCCGGATTGAGCTGGGTCTTCAGGGATGTGGCCAGAAAGCCGCCGATGATCAGCAGCAGCAATGTCGCGTACAGGCCCTCGCGCCGGGTGATGCGGAAAGCGTTTTCTGCCATGGGATATGGCTCCTCCGGTAATATGGATAGCAAGGTATCCGATCCGCCGACCGGCTGCAACCATAATTCATCGGGCGACGGGTGGTATTTTTTTTTCGAATCTGCTATGTTTTTACCGACCGGCGATTCATCCGGCGCGTGGCGGCATGCCCGGAATCATCCGCCGTCAGTTCTTCACCGGAGATTAAAAGATGTATCGTGACAAAAAAGTCATCGTCGTCATGCCCGCTTATAACGCGGCCGCGACCCTGAAGCAGACCTTTGACGAGGTCATGGACCAGGGCGTCGTCGATCAGGTGATTATCGTCGACGACTGCAGCACCGATGCAACCGTCGCCATCGCCCGGACCCTGCCCGGCGCCATCATCTATACCCACGAATGGAACAAGGGATACGGCGGTAACCAGAAGTCCTGCTACCGTCTGGCGCTGGAAAACGGGGCCGACATCATCATCATGGTACATCCGGACTACCAGTACACCCCCCTGTTGGTTCCGGCCATGGCCTCGCTGATCGGCAGCGGCCTCTATCAATGCGTTCTGGGCTCCCGCATCCTGGGCGGGCGGGCGCTGAAAAACGGCATGCCGGTATGGAAATATATCGCCAACCGCTTTCTGACTTTTACTGAAAATATTATCATGAGCGCCAAGCTTTCCGAATATCACACCGGCTACCGGGCCTTCTCCCGGGAACTGTTGGAATCGTTGCCCCTTGACGCCAATGATAATGATTTTATTTTCGACAACCAGATGATCGCCCAGATTCTCTGGGCCGGTTACACCGTGGCCGAGATCAGCTGCCCCACCCGTTACTTTGCCGAAGCCTCCTCCATCCGTTTCTGGCCGAGCGTTAAATACGGCCTGGGCTGCCTGAAGACCGCCCTCCTGTACCGGCTGGCAAAAACGGGATGGCTATCGCCGGCGATTTTCAAACCGATCCGGAAAAACCCATGAACGATTCCTCCCGCAAGGCCAACCGGTTTCAGGCCTTTTTCCGGTCCGGCGCCTATGTGCTGCTGAAAAACCATCTCTATAATTACCGGCTGCGACAAAAAGCCGTGACGTCCCTGCTGCCGCCGGACAACGCCGGCTGGACCGTCGAAGTCGGCACCGGCATATCGCCGATCTGCTTGCCCGGCGCGCGGACGGTTTACACCGACCTCTCGTTCACGGGTATGCGCTCATTAAAGGCTGCCATGCCGGAAGGGCATTATGTCGTGGCCGACGGCACCGCCCTGCCTTTTAAAGGCCGATCCGTTTCCCGGTGCGTCTGTTCGGAGGTTATTGAACACATCGCCGACGATCTGCTGGCGCTGCGGGAAATGGCCAGGATACTGCCGCCCGGCGGGCGATGCTTCATTACCTTCCCCCACCGGACCGCCTACTTCGCCCATGACGATGTCTATGTCCATCACCACCGCCGATACGACCTGGCGGACATAAGCCGCAAGCTGAACCGGGCGGGTTTCTCTTCGAAGGGAATTCACAAGGTGCTGGGCCCGCTTGAAAAAATCACCATGGTGGCGGTCACGCGGCTGGCCTCCCTGACCGACCGCCGCAAGCCGCGCCGGTCCCTGCCGGATATGCCGCCGGCGGCGGCCCGGTTGGTGGAATTCGCGTTCAAGTGGGGCAACCGGCTTTTCTCGCTGCCGGTCCGGCTGGACGCGAAGCTCATGCCCCGGTCCATGAGTTCAGTTTTGCTGATCGAAGCGGTTCGCGACGGCGATGAAACCATTTTCCGGGGCTGAGGCATGAAACTGATCAGGGAATCCGACCAGACGGCCGACTGCACGCCCTGTCGGCATTACGGTTTTTACCCGGGAGAGTTGCTTCCCCATGTCTGCCGGGCCATGGAATATGCGGGGAAACAACCGGCGGCCGAAACGGTTTTCCATCCCGAAGACGGCCCCTGCCCCCTGTTTGAACCGTCGGGAAAGACCCCGTCATGACCCTGAACGTCAACGAAATATTTTACAGCATCCAGGGCGAATCCCTTGATGCCGGCCGGCCCTGTGTCTTTGTCCGCCTGACCGGCTGCAATCTGCGTTGCGCCTGGTGCGATACCCGTTACGCCTATGACGAAGGCCGGGACATGCCCCTGGCCGGCGTCATGGATCAGGTAGCCGCCTACGGCTGCCCGCTGGTGGAAATTACCGGCGGAGAGCCCCTGCTTCAGGACCGAACCCCGGAACTGGCCCGGGAATTGATCCGGGCGGGGCATCAGGTGCTGGTGGAGACCAACGGCACCCGCGACCTGCGCGACCTGCCGGCGGAATGCGTGAAAATCGTGGATATCAAGTGCCCGGCCAGCGGCGAAAGCGGCCGGCACCGGCCGGACATTCTGGAGCAGCTCACCGCCCGGGACCAGGTGAAATTCGTCATCGCCGACCGGACCGACTATCTTTTCGCCAGCGCGTTTTCCCGGGACATCCGCGATATGCCTCCGGGCAATATTCTTTTTTCTCCGGTCGGAGATGTTCTCTCCGCCGCTACCCTGGCGGATTGGATCCTCACGGATCATCTGGAGGTGAGGCTGCAAGTACAACTGCACCGGATCATCTGGAAGGGAGAGCGGGGAAAATGAGCGCCACGCCTAAAAAAGCGGTTATCCTGTCCAGCGGCGGCATCGACTCCACCACCGCCATGGCCGTGGCGGCGTCCCGGGGATACGACCTGTACAGCCTCAGCTTCGATTACGGTCAGCGCCACCGGGCGGAACTGGCGGCGGCGCGGGCGGTGGCCCGGATGATGGCCGTCCGGGAGCACCTGGTCCTGGACATCGGTCTGGATAAAATCGGCGGTTCGGCCCTGACGGCCGCCATCGACGTGCCCAAATCCGGAAACACCGGTCCGGACGAAATCCCCGTGACCTATGTACCGGCGCGCAACACCATTTTCCTCTCCTGCGGCCTGGCCTGGGCCGAGGTGGTCGGCGCCGGCGACATCTTCATCGGCGTCAACGCCGTCGACTACAGCGGCTACCCGGACTGCCGTCCCCCGTTTATCGCGGCCTTTGAAAAAATGGCCGCTCTGGCCACCCGGGCGGCCGTTACCGGCGGCGGGAAAGTCTCCATCCGCACGCCCCTGATCCGCATGACCAAGGCGGAAATCATCCGCACCGGAATCTCGCTGGGCGTCGACTACTCGATTACCGTCAGCTGCTATGACCCGACCCCGGAAGGACTGGCCTGCGGCCGGTGCGACAGCTGCCGCATCCGCGAGAAAGGCTTCCGGGAAGCGGGGGTCCCCGATCCCACCCGCTATGCCTGAAGCAGTGCCCTGATCCGGTCGGCGACGGGCGGATGGGAATAGTGCAGAAAAACGTAAAACGGGTGCGGCGTCAGATTGGACAGGTTGTCCCGGCTGAGCCGCTTCAAGGCCGCCGTCATGACTTCCGGGCGGCCGGTGGCTTCGGCGGCGAACCGGTCGGCGGCATACTCGTGACGCCGGGAAACATGAAGCATGACCAGGCCGGCGAAGAAATCAATGACCCCGTAAAGCAGGCTGAAAAGCACCAGACCGGCGTAAACCGACGGCCGCTCCACAAAAAACGCCTCAAACAGCGGCGGCCAGGAAATAAACCAGGACAATAGATACAGCATCAGTCCCGTCTGCAGGATGGACACGGCGGTCATCACCGGCAGATGGCGCTTTTTGCAATGGCCGATTTCATGGGCGACAATGGCGACGATCTCTTCGGGCGGGTGCTGACGGATAAGGGTATCAAAGAGAACCAGTCGTTTTTTCGCGCCGATGCCGGCGAAAAAAGCGTTTGACTTGGCGCTACGCCTGGAGCCGTCCATGACAAAGACATTGGCCAGCGGAAAGCGGTTCCGGCGGGCCAGATCCATGACCGCCTCCTTCAACTCACCGTCGTCCAGGGGGGAAAAGCGGTTGAACAGGGGCATGATCCAGGCCGGCACGATCACCTGCAGTATCAACAGGACCGCCGACACCGTCAGCCAGCACCACAGCCAGGCCCGCGGCCCGGCATATTCAAAAAACGCCAGGATCCCGGCCAGCAGCGGAGCGCCCAGGACCAGGGCCAGGGCCAGGGCCTTCAGCCGGTCAACGATAAACAGCCGCGGCGTGGTGCGGTTAAAGCCGAACCGGGCTTCGATCACGAACGTTCCGTACCAGGAAAAGGGCAGTCCCATCAGGCTTCCGGCCCCGGCCAGGAGCCCGATATAAACCAGCCCGGACCCGACCGGTGACCATCCCAGGGCCCGCACCTGTTCATCCAGCCATCCGAATCCGCCCCAGAACCAGAAGGCCAGAAAAGCCGTCAGCTCGACCAGGGTCGACAGCCGCCCCAGAAAAGTCCGCTGGCGCAGGTAGCGCTGGGACCGGGCATACTGGTCCGCGTCATACACGTCCCTGAAACCATCCGGAAGAGCGGGCGAAAGGAACGACAGGTTCAAGCGGTCCGCCATCCACTCGATCAGGGCGTGAAGCAGAACGGCACAGAGAATCAGGACGGCCATCCCATTCATAAAAACATTACTTTCAAAAAATGACATCCTCGTAAAAAGGTCGTTTTTACGATCGCATCAAAAAAACTATCCCGGTTTTGGGGGGAATACAGGTTCAAGTATTCAAAAGCCCTGAACTCAAAGGGTTCGTGGATGAACCAAAACAGGGAAATGGTCCGGCTGGCAATATTTGGCAGCCGGATTCCCATTTTTGTCAACCTATACAGCGGCGGGCGCATTGTCAATCATGGATTTAACATGCTGTTTTTTTGAGATTAAAAGGTATCCCTTTGTTCGTTTACCCGCTGCCCTTGCAAATCAAGGCACAAACCCGTAACCCGATTGCGCCATGGCAAACAACCGGCGCTTGCGCCCGATCCGCTTTTGGTTTTAGAACTATATATATATCAACAGGTTATATTAAATAAATAATTTCCATATTGATGGCATAATTCTTGAATATAGGCATATCAGCCGTCCAAAAACAATTTACCGTACTCACAACCGGGACGGCGCTTTGCCAGGGGCGAAAAGGACCGGGTCCATGGATCCAGACCTCTGGAGAAAAGGAGGCGGGCATGTTTTTCAAGCAGATCATGATGGATGATTCCGGAGCCCTGTCCTACGTCATCGGGTGCCCCAGGGAGAAAAAAGCCTGTGTGGTCAATCCCAAAAAAGATATTCGTGAATATATTGATTCAGCCGCCGCGCACGATCTGCGGATTACCGCGATTTTCGAAACGCCCGGTCACGTCAGGCATAAAAGCGGCCAGGAGAAGCTGGCCGAACTGACCGGAGCACCCGTGTACTTCCTGGAAGGCCGGGAGCGGCATCACGGCAAAAAGGCGCGGGCCGGGATGGTATTTCACTTCGGCGACGCGGAAGTCCGCATCGTCAACAACCCCCAGTACTCGCCGCTTTGCCTTTCGCTGCTGGTGGTCGACCGGACCAACCCGGACAAACCCTGGCTCATCCTGACCCGTAAATGCCTGTATACCGACAGCCTCTTTGCGTCGGAAAATCCTGTAAAAGAACCGACGGAGCGGGCCGGTGATTATTTCGATTACTACGAGCCGGAGCCCTTTGACGGCCTGACGGACAACATGGCCTCGCTGACCCGCGGCATGTTCCAGACCAGCCGCACCCAGATCGCCAAGATGTCGCTCCCGATCTGACGCCGCCCTTCCCGGGTGACAGAAATAAAAAACCGCTTGTCTTTAGCGGCGGATTGGTATATTCACTAACCATCACTGTTCATTTGTCATGACACGCGGCGTATTCCTCTCTCGCGCGGGTGATTCTTGATTCTCTTTCTTTCTGTCTGTCATGCATTGATCGTTTTTCATAATATCGTTCTTTCGTCATTTTGATGAATATCGGCATCATTCATTATCACCTGAAAATGGGCGGGGTGACGACCGTTATCGGGCAGCATGTGCGGGCGACCCGGGACCGCAACCGCTTCCTGATTTTCTCCGGCGAAAAACCTCCCGAAGGCGGCGCGCCAGCGCCAACGGCGGTGGTGCCGGAAATCGCTTACGACCGGCCTGACGGCCGTTTCGCCTGTCCTGATCCGGAAGCAACCGCCGCGGCCATCATCAGCCGGTTGAAGAAGGAATGGCCGGACGGCTGTGATGTGATTCACGTTCACAACCCCTGGATCGCCAAAAACCGGCGTTTCCTGGAGATTATCCGGGCCCTGGCGGCCAGGGGGCAGCGATTGCTGCTGCAGATCCATGATTTTGCCGAAGACGGCAGGCCCGGCACCTGTTACCGGGGAGAAGAATACCCGGGCAACTGCCATCTGGCGGTCATCAATACCCGTGACCGCGAGATCCTGATCGCCGCCGGCGCCAGTCCGGAAGGGGTTCATTATGTCGGCAACGCCGTTACCCCCCTGCCGGAACCAGAACAGGAAACGGCCGCGGAACCGGTGATGTTCTATCCGGTCCGGGCTATCCGACGCAAGAACATCGGTGAAGCCCTACTGCTGTCTTTGTTCTTTGAAAACCGGACGACCCTGGCCATTTCACTGGCTCCCGGGGGACCGGCGGACATCGCCGCCCGCGACGGATGGAAATCGTTCTGCGGCGACAATCCGGTAAGGGTGGTCTTTGAGGCCTCGTCCCGGCGACCGTTTTCCCAGTGGGTCGCCGCCTGCCGGGGCATGATTTCCACCAGCGTCAACGAGGGCTTCGGTTACGCCTTTCTGGATCCCTGGACCGCGCGAAAGCCCCTGTTCGGACGTAAAATCCCCGATCTGCACGCCGAAGCCGAAGCCGCCGGCCTGCGGCTGGACCATCTCTACCCCCGCCTGTCGGTGCCCGCCGAGTGGCTGGATACCGGCCGGCTGCGGAAAAAAATCAGCCAGGCCGTAACCGCCGGAACCCGCGCCTTCGGCCTGCCCGGTGCCGCCGATGCCGAAGCGTTCGCGGCCCTGGCCGACCAACCGGACATTGATTTCGGTCTGCTGGATGAATCATTTCAAAAACCGGTCATCCACCGGATCCTGACCCGGCCGGCCGACCGGCGGCGGCTGGTCGAAGAGAACCCCTTTCTCTCGGCCATGGAAAGCGCCGTTACCGGGGACACCGTCCTTCACAACAATCGGCTGATCCGGGAAAAATTCAATGAACGAACGTGCGGCGAACGGCTGATGACCGCCTATCGCCAAGTAGCTGAGACTAAAATTTTTCACCACATCAGCCGGGAACGGCTGCTGTCCCGGTTTCTCCATCCCGGCCGGTTCAGCCTGCTTCAGTGGGGCTCGTATGACAACGCCTGAAGGCCGTCGCGACACCCGCCGGACAACGCCGGCGGCCGCAACAGCAAACGGGCTGACGCCCATGGGATCCCTGCCGGTCCGGCCCGCGGCCTTTCTGTTCGACGTTTACGGCACCCTGCTGATGCCGCTTCCGGCCGACATCGGTGCCGATCGTGGGGTCGCCCCGCCCTGGCGGGCCCTGGCCATACTGCTGGACCAGTATTCCGTCCGCCGTACCGCCGAAGAGCTGTGCCGGGCGCTGCGGGAAGAGATTGCGGCCATCCACGCGCAGATGAAAGACCGGGGTATCGACTACCCGGAGGTGGTAATTGACCGGGTCTGGCAGTCCGTTCTGGGCACCGGGAACCGGGATTTCGCCCGGCAATTCGCCCTGGATTTTGAGATGACGGTCAATCCCGTCTACCCCCTGCCCGACGCCGCCGCGGTGCTGTCGGCCATCCGGAAACGAAAAATTCCGGCGGGGATTATTTCCAATGCCCAGTTTTACACCGGACACCTGCTGAAACGGTTTTTCGGCGAGCTGCCCCAGGATTCCTGGGCCGACCCGGAACTGATCTTTTACTCTTTTGAACACGGACGGGCCAAGCCGTCGGCGTACCTTTTCGAGCAGGCCGCCGCCGCCCTGAACCGGAAAGGAATTTCCGCCGGTGATACCCTTTATGTGGGCAATGACCCGGTCAAGGATATCGGACCGGCCGCCGGCGCCGGTTTTCTCACGGCGCTGCTCGCCGGGGACGCCGGTTCGCTGCGTTTAAGCGGGGCAAACAACCGGGAATGTCGGCCGGATCTGATTATCACCGCCCTGCGCCAGCTGGAACCATGGATCGGGTGATCCGGAGACGAATATATTTGCTTTTTTGTTTGAGCTTGATTTAATGTTAAAAAATATTTTAAAAGGGAGGAAGTACCCATGAGTGAATTCCTGAAAAATCTGCGGAACAGCCAGAACTTCAACCAGAAGCAGTATGACGCCCAGCACAAGGGAAAGCCGCGCAACGAACCTCGCGGCAAGGGCGGCGGCGCCAGGGAAACCAGCGACATCCCCGATTACCTCAAGGCCCTTTTTGATGACCTGGCCCCGGTGGTCAAGAAGTATCTGGCCCAGGCCGCGGAAAGCCAGATACGGCTGGCTGAAGCCGCCGAAAAGAACGCCCAGGCCCTGCAGAAAGTGGTGGACGCCATGCCCGAGCTGATCCAGGCCGCGCCCTTCCGGAGAGAACCGAGAAAAAGAAAAATCTCCGCCCACAAACAGCAACTGCTGGACATGATCAAGAAACTGCGGGATGAAAACATGACCTACGAGGAAGTGGCGGCCTATCTGGACAAGAACAAGGTGCCTACATTCTCCGGACGTGGCCGCTGGCACGCCCAGACCATTCACCGGCTGTACATGTATTATCCGTAATGGATTTATAAAAAAACGGGGCTTTCATCATGCCGTCAGCATGATGAAAGCCCCGGCGGTTTATTTTGCCTTTACCACCGAGACAATGGTGATAAGATAACCGGTTTTCGGACTTCTCCGGATGACAAACTTGACATCGGTCCCCGGCGGGAAGTTCTGCCATGTCAATGGCTGCCCGGAGGCGCTGTAAAATTTGGTGTCCTTCGTAAAGTCGTAGCCGAGGTCCGCTACCCGCATGTACTCTGCATCGATCTCCTCGATACGACCGGACTTCCAGATCAGCTCGGTCCAGGCTTCGTGTTCCCCGAACTTCACCGCTCCCTGCAGTGGGTCAAATACCGCCGGCTCTTCAGCCGGCAGTACCGCGGGTGACAACAATACCGCCAGTATCCCCAGAACGAACAACGCCTTTTTCATGTTTCCTCCTTGTCTATAAAGCGGAGCCGCCGGATGATCGACGGCCCCGCTTTTATACGTATTAGCGCAACACTCTCAAGAACCGCCAATAGGCCACGCCCAGCGCCTCCGATGGCCCCTGTTCGGGATCGTCTTCGCTGAAATACATCTTGTCTTCGATAATGACCGGCTTGTAGTAGATATCGTCCAGGTCCTTGCGGTTGGCTTCAATATCATCGGCATCAATGACCCCGTCGTCATTGGTGTCCAGAACCTCGTCATCCGGCCGGCTGCCGTCGCAGGCCTGCAGGAGTTGCAGGATGGAATGACCGCCGATCTTGCAGGGCATCGGCGACGGGTCCACCGAGACCATGATGGCCAGGCCGGCCCGGATGGTAGCATCGGCCACGACCCGCTCCCCGCTGTCGGGCAAATCAAAATACCAGCCCACGTAACGGACGCCGGTATAAGCGGCGCCGTCAGACTCCCAGAGTTCGGCGTCAAACCAGGCCCGCTGGTCATCGGCATTATTGGGAATGCCGTCCGGATCGATATACTTGTCATACAGCTTGGCCTGGCTGGTCACCCGGAATTCGTCGGATACCGCCGTCTCGGACTGCCCCAGCAGGGCAAACGTGACCGGCGAAGCCCCGCCCAGGGAGACCGGCAGCGAAGCATAGTCGGTCATTCGGGTGGGAGCGCCCAGAGGGTAATTTTCCGGATTGACGATACCGCCCGCCGCCAGTTCATCGGCCCAGTCCCAGATGCCGTAAATCGACTGCGTGGACGTATCCTGATAATCGCCGTTGGCAAAAAAGCTGCCGGTGCCGAAGACCACAATGTACCCGGCCCGGTTGGTCAGGCAGTGCCGCATGACATCGGGCATGCCGACAATGGGCTGGGGAACGCCGGCCGTATGCTCGGCATGGAACAGGGGCTGGGGCGCCGCGGCCGTGCCGTACGCGACCTTCCATCCGGCGGCAGTGGGGGCGTTCAAATCGAACTTCCACATATTGCCCTGAAGATCACCGCCATAAACATAATCCACATTACCATCGTAATCCATGTCCGTTGGGGCGATATTGGAAAGTCCGTTACAATCGCCGGGGTTTGCCGGGTCGCCGGACTGGCTGCCGGTCAGGGTATCGATCTTCCTGACCTCCACGATGGCGTTATTGGCGTCGATCCGCAGGGCATAGAGCACGGACCGGCCGTTTTTGCTGTCATAGCCGTTTCCGAACAGAACCACCCGCCCGGACTCGTGCGGCACGGTGATGGGTTTGGAGAAGGAGAAGCCCATGTCGTCATCCACGCCGGGGGGGTATTCCCACAGCACATCGCCGGTGGAGAAATTGCGCGGATCGGACACATCCAGGGCAAAATAGCCCTTGCCGCCCGCGCCCAGACCGCCAACCAGCAGGCCCGACTTGTCGACATACGGCGTCGTGTCCACGTAGTACTTATGGCTATAATTCGGATCGGACAGGGAAACCAGGTTTTCATACACGTAGCTCGGGACATAGGCGAAAATCTCCTGCCCGCCGGTTCCGGAAGAAGAGGCGTCAAAGGCATGCAACATGCCGTCATTGCCGCCCACGTATAGATAATCCGTGCCGTCGCTATAGAGAACGTGCACCGGCGCCGAATGGATGATATCGCCCAGGCGGGAAACGCGGTCGCGCAGGTAGCCGCCGTTCTTTATTTCCTCGGAACGGTCGCCCTTGATAAAGTCGATCAGCCGTTGCCGTTCCTCGTTGCTGCCTCCCAGCCAGAGTTTCTGCTCATCAGACAGGTTGCCGAGATCAAAAGTGATGCCTTGAGCAAGATCCGGGTTGTAGCTCAAAATACTCCGCGGATCGGTGGACAGATCCCGGGCATCCAGCAGTTCCGACGCCAGCCAGGTGGGCGTGTCGTTGACATTGCCGGTATCGGGATCGATCTGCCAGCAGCCCAGCTCACCCCACCAGCCGGAGGTGTTGTACAGGCCGCGGTAGAGCATGGTGTCTTCCGTCAGTTCCTGGGTGCTGACCGCGACCGAGGCGCCGGAACCCCGGCGTTCATTGATGGCCTCGAAGATCTGCTTCAGGGCATAGGCCAACTGGTTCACGTTCCGGGTGGCAAAGTACTCACCCCGGCCGTTGACGGCGGCATGATAGAGGTCGTCTATCTTCTCGCGCGCGTTATCCTGGGTGCTGGGTACTTCCGGCCAGTAGGGCGCGCAATTGCAGGGGGCGTCGACCGTGCAGTTCTCGGCCGGATCGTCGGCCGGAGCGCAGTTGGATGAATACTGGTCGAAGATATACCCCTTGGGATCCAGCGTGCCGATGGCGCCGAACGACACGGAGAAGGTCACCATATGCTGATGCTCGGCCGTATCCTTGACGGTGGTCGGCACACTGTTCGGCAGATCGAGGTTCAGATCGGTCTCATAATACTTCATGGCGATGTCGGCCAGTGTGCTCTCCTGCCCATGGGCGTCGGCAAAGGGCGGCCCGTCAAAATCCGTATTACCGTCACCGTCCTCGTCCCCGGCCTTGGCAACCGAAGATTTGTTGTACTGGGCGTCCGTCATCAGGATGACAAAAGACATCTGACAGGCGCCGCCGTCCTCTTCGGTGGCCCATGGCGCGGGCCGGCCTGACTTATTGATCTCACCCGCCAGGTATTCGCCCATTTCCTCGTAGTTCTTGCGCAGGTCGGTACTCGACTCCGCCCAGCCGGCCTTGAATATAGCCGTAATCACCGCCTGCCGGTTGATTTCGCCCTCGGGGGTCGAATCCACCAGCGTCGGCGGCAGGAAGGAGGTGGTAACGACGCCGACGGTGTTAAGAGCGAACTGAATGCCCGAGACCTGGGCCACCACCTTGGCCAGCGTGGCCTGGGCGGTCAGCATGCGGACATGGTAGTACTGATACCAGTTGGCGAAATTCTGCCGGGCGACCATCGCCTCCGCGGCCGAGCATTCCTTGTTGCCGTCCGCCCAGGCCTGAGGAATGACGACGTCAATAGGCAGATTGGCCGTCGTCGTGGGGGTGGTAACGATGCTGCCGTTAACCAGCACGTTGTCCCCGGGCGGGTTGACCTGGTAATATTTCACGGCATAGCCCGCGCCGTCATCGACGATCATCACCAGATAGGGCCGCTGTTCCAGGGAAGACCAGGCATAATAATGGGCCAGGATAATATTGACGCCCATTTTCTTGTTCAGCACGCTGTCCAGGAATATGTTGGGCGGCTGATTGGGATGGTCGGAGACCTTTTCCAGACCGGCGTCGATATAAGGCAAACCGGTGTCGGAACTGATTCCGTCCCAGGGCGTATATATCTGATCCGGGTCATAGTAGATGGTGTTCATTTTACACCACGAGGCCTGCCAGTATCCCTTGTCCACGGCGCTGATCACGTCGTATTCACCGCGGTACAGGGAATCCGGCTGGATGGGCACCATGATGTCATAGGACATGCTCTGGGAGGCGTCCAGCAGCAGCAGGACAATGGGCGGAGCGGCATTGACAAGCGTTTCCAGCGGCGTATTGGCTATATCAGCGCAACCTCTTACCGTGGCCGTTCCGCATAAGCGGTCTTCCCCGTTGCAGTCCTCGTCAACGCCGTTTTCGCAGATATCAAAGGCGCCGGGATGGATGTCGGCTTTGTTATCGTTGCAATCGGTCGAGTTTTCGACAAAACCGAATTCCGGCAGCATGCAATCCTCCACCCACACGGCGGCATTGCCGTACCCATCACCGTCATTGTCGGCGTAGTACTTCCGGTACTCCTCGGCCGGTACATCCTCGTCGTATTCGGCGTCGCAATCGTTATCCAGGTGGTCGCACAGATCCAGCATGTAAGGATGGATCACCGCGTTGGCATCGTTGCAGTCACCCGACGCGGCCACGTATCCGGCAGGTCTGGCAATAGACCGTTGATTGACGGCGGTGTTGCCGTACCGGTCGTTGTCGGCATCCTGGTACCAGACAAAGCAGCCTTCATCCAGTTCGCCGTCGCAGTCGTTATCCACGCCGTCGCAAACCTCAACGGCGCCGAAATGGATGGCCGGATCGGCATCGTTGCAGTCTCCGGGCACATTGACATAACCGGCCGGCTGGGTGAAATCGGAAACAGTGAAAACGGAACCGTAACCATCACCGTCGTTATCCTGATACCAGTCCACGCAGCCCTCGTCTTCCAGGCCATCGCAGTCGTTGTCAATGCCGTCGCAGGTCTCCGCCACTCCGGGGTTCACGGCGGCGTTGGTGTCATCGCAGTCACCGCCGTCGGGCGCGTACCCGCCGGGATCGCTGACCGCCACGGCGGTCACCGCCGAGTTGCCGTAACCGTCGCCGTCCGTATCCTGGTACCAGATCACGCAGGCCTCGTCCACGGCACCGTCGCAGTCATTGTCAATGCCGTCGTCGCAGACCTCGGTCTCGCCGGGATTGATGTCGCCGTTGCCGTCGTCGCAATCCGTGCCGTCAGCGACGAAACCCAACGGCTGGGAAACGGACTGCATGGAAATGGCCGGATCGCCGAAGGAGTCATTATCCAGGTCCTGATGCCAGGTCACGCACCCCTCGTCGACGTCACCGAAGCAGTCGTTGTCCACGCCGTCGCAGATCTCGATGGCGTCGGGGTTGATGGCGGCATCACTGTCATTACAGTCTCCACGCCGGGAGACGTAGCCGGGCGGCTGGATGACGGTCACGGTGGAAACAGCGTGGTCGCCCCAGTTGTCACCGTCGGCGTCCTGATACCACGTCTGACAACCTTCTTCCCACAGGCCGTCGCAGTCGTTGTCCAGACCGTCTTCGCACACCTCAACCGCGCCGGGATGAACGGCGGCATTGCCGTCGTTACAATCGCCGCGGCGGTCCACATAACCGGCCGGCTGGACAACGCCCATAACGGTCACGGCAAAAGTGCCGTAGGTGTCGCCATCGGCGTCCCGGTACCAGGTCAGGCAGCCCTCATTCGTGGCGCCGTCGCAATCGTTGTCCAGGCCGTCACCGCAGATCTCGGTCGCGCCGGGATGAACGGCGGCGTTGGCGTCGTTACAATCGCCGCTGGCGGCAACGTATCCGGCCGGACGGATCACGGCAATGGTGGAAACGGCGGAACCAAAATTATCTCCGTCATTGTCCTGATACCACACCATGCAGCCCTCATCCGCGGTACCGTCGCAGTCGTTGTCCAGGCCGTCGTTGCAGACTTCCACGTGGCCGGGGTTGACCGTGGCCCGGGTGTCATCGCAATCGGTGCTGTCGGACACGTAGCCCGCCGGTTCGGTAATGGACCAGACGGATACGGCAGCGTTGCCGTAGTTATCGGCGTCCACGTCCTGATACCAGGTCAGGCAGCCTTCGCTCTCCAGACCGTTGCAGTTGTTGTCAAGGCCGTCCCCGCACACCTCCGGCATGCCGGGGTTGACCATGGCGTCGCCGTCATTGCAGTCCGTGCTGTCGGGCACAAAACCCGCCGGCTGAATAACCGTCGTGGTTGAGACAGCGGCGTTGCCGTAGTTATCGGCGTCGGCGTCCTGATACCACACCACGCATCCGTCATCCACGTTACCGTCACAGTCGTTGTCCAGACCGTCATTGCAGACTTCCGCATGGCCGGGGTTGACGGCCGCGTTGCCGTCATTGCAGTCGGTGTTGTCGGACACGTAATTCGCCGGCTGATAGTATTGCGACAGGGTGACGCCAGGATTACCGTAGCCGTCCCCATCACCGTCCTGATACCATATCAGACAGCCTTCGTCCGCGCCGCCGCTACAGTCATTATCGATGCCGTCACATATATCCACGGCAGCCGGATTGATGGCGGCATCGCCGTCATTGCAATCCGTATTATCAGCCACGTAGCCATCCGGCCGGTCTTCCGCCTGGACGGACACGCCGGGATTTCCATAACCATCATGATCGACGTCCCGGTACCAGGTCGTACAGGCGGCATCCCCGCCGGCGCAGTCGTTATCCAGCCCGTCACCGCAGATCTCCACCGCGCCCGGATGGACCGCCGGGTTGGTGTCATCGCAATCGCCGGAAGCCGTCACATAACCCGGCGGCTGGTCGGCGGCATCGATGAAGTCGGCACTGTTGCCGTAATTGTCGCCGTCAGCGTCCCGGTACCAGGTCGTACAGGCCGCGTCTCCGCCGACGCAGTCATTATCCAGGGTGTCGCCGCAAATCTCCACCGCCCCGGGATGGACCGCCGGATTGGCGTCATCGCAGTCCGTGTTGTCGGTCACATATCCGGGCGGCTGATCGGCGGTATCCAGGGAATCGGCGCTGTTGCCGTAATTGTCGCCGTCGGCGTCCCGGTACCAGGTCATACAGACCGCGTCAAGACCGTCGCAGTTCTCGTCGATGAAGTTGCCGCAGATCTCCACCGCCCCGGGATTAATGAAATAGTCGGCGTCATCGCAATCGGTACCGTCAACCACATATCCGGCCGGCTGATCAGCGGCATCGATGAAGTCGGCGCTGTTGCCGTAATTGTCGCCGTCGGCATCCCGATACCAGGTCGTACAAACCGCGTCTCCGCCGGCGCAGTCGTTATCCAGCCCGTCACCGCAGATCTCCACCGCCCCGGGATGGACCGCCGGGTTGGTGTCATCGCAATCGCCGGAAGCCGTCACATATCCGGGCGGCTGATCGGCGGTATCCAGGGAATCGGCGCTGTTGCCGTAATTATCGCCGTCAGCGTCCCGATACCAGGTCGTACAGGCGGCGTCTCCGCCGGCGCAGTCGTTGTCAAGACCGTCACCGCATAGTTCCACCGCGCCCGGATGGACCGCTGCGTTGGCGTCGTCGCAGTCGCCGTTCACGGCCACGTAACCATACGGCCGGACAAGGGAAACCACGACAATGGAAGAATCGCCGTAGTTGTCGCCGTCACTGTCCTGGTACCAGGTGTCGCAGCCTTCATCTTTCCACCCGTTACAGTTGTTGTCCTTACCGTCGCAGAGTTCCGTGGCGCCGGGGTTGACGGCGGGATCATCATCATTACAATCAAACGGCCAGGCGTCGAGGACATAACCGGCCGGCGCCGTCATTGACGATATGGCCAGGGCCCAGTTATCGTTGCCGTAACCGTCGCCGTCAAAATCCGGACGCCAGTTCAGGCAGCCCTCGTCCCAATCCCAGAGACCGTCGCAGTCGTTATCCTGGCCGTCGCCGCAGATCTCCGGAGCCCCGGGATGAACACTGGGATCGCTGTCATTACAGTCCAGGCCGTTGTTCACACCTGCTCCCGCCCAGGTCGCGCAGGAGCCGCAGATACAGGGCTGGCCGGGATTACCATAGCCGTCGCCGTCCGTATCTTCGTAACAATCGTTGCAGCCTTCGTCGATACCGCCGACGCAATTGTCGTCCACCCCGTTACAGAGTTCCGGCGCCCCGGGATGAACGGCCGGGTTGGTGTCATCGCAGTCATCGCCGTTCCATACGTAACCGTCGGGCCGGTCCTCGTCCAGAATCGTATTGCCCGGGTCGCCGTGACCGTCGCCGTCGGCGTCACGGTAATACGTATTGGCACACCCGTCACCGCCGGAGCAATCGTCGTCTAAACCGTTCCAGCATATTTCAACGGCCCCGGGGTGAACGCCGGGATTGGTGTCATCGCAATCCAGGCCATTGGCGGCACTGTTCCCCGACGGGCAGGAGCCGCAGGCACAGGCAATGGCGGGATTACCGTAACCATCACCGTCGGCGTCGTCATAGCAGTCGCTGCAGCTTTCGTCGATGCCGTTGACGCAGTTGTCGTCCACGCCGTTGCAAATTTCCGCGGCTTTGGGGTTAACATTGGGGTTGGCGTCATCGCAATCCCGATTATCGGTTACGTAGCCGTAAGGCCGGACAGGGGATGTGACGGACACGGAAGCGTTTCCGAAACCGTCGCCGTCAGCGTCCTCATACCAGGTATCACAGGTTTCATCCCTCTGACCGTTACAGTTGTTGTCCCTGCCGTCACAGATCTCCGGCGCCCCGGGGTAAACCGTGGGGTCATTGTCATTACAATCACTGGAGTTAAGTTCGTATCCGGCCGGCTGGGTCATGGAGGAAACGCAGTCAGCCCAGCCGCCGAAACCGTCACCGTCGACGTCCCGGCACCAGTTCCGGCAGCCTTCATCCCATTCGCCGATACCGTCACAGTCGTTGTCCCAGGCGGCGTCGCCGCAGACTTCCGGGGCCCCGGGATAAACGGCGGGATTGTTGTCGTCGCAGTCCAGACCGTTGGGAACGCTCAAGCCCGCCGCGCAGGGTCTCGGATCGGCAGCATCTCCGTAGCCGTCTTTGTCATCATCATGATAACAGGCGTTGCAGCCTTCATCGATGCCGGCGATACAGTTGTCATCCACGCCGTTGCAGATTTCTCCGGCCCCGGGATGAACGGCCGGGTTGGCGTCATCGCAATCATCGCTGCTCCACACGTACCCGCCCGGCAAGGGCCCGCACTCATTCTGAACGGCATCGGCCGGGTTCGCGCTGCCGTGTCCGTCTCCGTCGCCGTCCCGATAGTAGGTACAGCAACCCGGATCCCATCCATCACAATTGTTATCAACGCCGTCACCGCAGATTTCCCTGGCCCCGGGATTGACGGCCGCGTTAGCGTCGTCGCAGTCCGTATTGTCGGCCACATACCCGTGGGGCCGGTTTTCGGCCTGGAGGGTCGCGCCGCTGTTGCCGTAACCGTCACCGTCGGCGTCCTGATACCAGGTGGCGCAGGCCGCGTCGCCGCCGGCGCAGTCGTTGTCAACGCCGTCACCGCAAATCTCCACGGCTCCGGGATTAACCGTCACATCAGCGTCATTGCAGTCCGTGTTGTCGGCCACATACCCGTGGGGTCTGGCCGCGGCCTGCATGGATACGCCGTTGTTGCCGTACCCGTCACCGTCGGCGTCCTGATACCAGGTCGCGCAGGCCGCGTCGCCGCCGGCACAGTCATTGTCCACGCCGTCGCCGCAAACCTCCACGGCGCCGGGGTTAACCGTCACATCAGCGTCATTGCAGTCCGTGTTGTCGGCCACATACCCGTGGGGTCTGGCCGCGGCCTGCATGGATACGCCGTTGTTGCCGTATCCGTCAGCGTCGGCGTCCTGATACCAGGTCGCGCAAACCGCGTCACCACCGGCACAATCATTGTCTACGCCGTCGCCGCAGATTTCCGCCACGCCGGGGTTCACCGCCGCGTTACCGTCGTTACAATCCGTGTTGTCGGCCACATACCCGTGGGGCCGGGCCGCCGCCTGCATGGATACGCCGTTATTACCATACCCGTCGGCGTCGGCGTCCTGATACCAGGTCGCGCAGGCCGCGTCGCCGCCGGCGCAGTCGTTATCCACGCCGTCGCCGCAAACCTCCACGGCGCCGGGATTAATGTTTGGATTGGTGTCATCGCAATCTCCGGAAACCGATCTGTAGCCGATCGGCGGATCAACGGAAACAACGGAAACACCCGGATTGCCGTAGCCATCGCCGTCGGCATCCTGATACCAGGTCGTACAAGCCGCGTCGCCGCCGGCGCAGTCGTTGTCCAGGCCATCCCCGCAAATTTCCACCGCGCCCGGATTCACCGCCGGGTTGGTGTCATTGCAATCTCCGGCTCTGGCCACGTGACCGGCCGGCTGTGTCGCGGATACCACGGAAGCGCCGCCATTACCATAGGTGTCGCCGTCAGCGTCCTGATACCAGGTCAGGCAGCCTTCATCCACACCGCCGGCGCAATTGTTGTCCAGTCCGTCGCCGCACACTTCAGCGGCACCGGGGTGAACCGTGGCATGGGCATCATCGCAGTCCGTATTATCCGGCACATAACCGGCCGGCTGGGTATTGGTCACCATGGAATCACCGGCATTGCCGTAATTGTCACCATCGGCGTCCCGGTACCAGGTCAGACAACCCTCGTCCGCGCCGCCGGAACAGTTGTTGTCCAGTCCGTCACCGCACACTTCCGGCAGGGAGGGGTTGACGCCGGCATTGGTATCATCGCAGTCCGTGCCGTCCTGGACATAACCGGCCGGCTGGGCAATGGACACCGTGGAAACTCCCGGATTGCCATAGCCATCGACGTCTGCGTCCTGGTACCAGGTGGTGCAGCCTTCGTCAGCGCTGCCGTCGCAGTCATCATCATTAATACCGTCACAGATTTCTATGGCGCCGGGATTGATCAGGGGATCGGCGTCATCGCAGTCCGCCTGGTCCAGAACATAACCGGCCGGCTGGGCAATGGACACCATGGAAACCCCCGCGTTACCGTAACCGTCACCGTCGGCGTCCCGATACCAGGTCAGGCAGCCGTCATCCACGCCGCCGGCGCAGTTATTGTCTACACCGTCGCAGGCTTCCACGGCAGAGGGGTTGATCAGGGGATCACCGTCGTTGCAGTCCGAGTTGTCGCCCACGTAACCGGCCGGCTGCCCGGTAGCCACCAGGGGAACGGCCGGATTACCGTAATTGTCTCCGTCGGCGTCCCGGTACCAGGTGATGCACCCTTCATCGGCGGTGCCGTCACAGTCGTTGTCCTGCCCGTCGCCGCAGATTTCGGCGGCGCCGGGGTGAACAGCGGCATCAGCGTCGTCGCAATCGCCGGCCATGGCCACGTAGCCGGCCGGTTGAGAAGTGGACGCCATGGATACGGCCGGAGCGCCGTATGTATCGCCGTCCGCGTCCCGATACCAGGTGGTGCAGCCCTCGTCCAGGGCACTGTCACAGTCGTTATTGACGCCGTCGCATACTTCCACGGCATCCGGGTTGACAGCGGCATTGGCGTCATCGCAGTCGCCGCCGCGGGCGGCGTAACCGGCCGGCTGGCTCACGGCTATCAGCATATCAGCGGAGACGCCGAAGGTGTCCCCGTCCATATCGCGGTACCATTGCACGCAACCTTCGTCCACACCGCCGGCGCAGTTGTTGTCCACACCGTCACAAACTTCTTCCGCACCAGGATAAATGGCGGCATTGGCGTCGTCACAGTCGCCGGCCCGCTCGACATGTCCGGCCGGCTGGTCGCTGGACTGGATGGAAACGGCCGGATTGCCGTAGGTATCGCCGTCGGCGTCCTCATACCACACCTGACAGCCTTCATCCGTGCTGCCGTCGCAGTCATTGTCCTGACCGTCGGCGCAAACCTCATCGGCGCCGGGATTGATGGATGCATTGGTATCATCGCAGTCACCGTCATTATTAATATAACCGACAGGAGGTGTGGCGGAAGAGGTGGAGACCGCCGGGTTGCCGTAATTGTCGCCGTCGGCATCCTCATACCAGGACTGACAGCCATCGTCCACGGTTCCATCGCAATCGCTGTCCAGACCGTCGCATATTTCCGGAGCGCCGGGATAAATTGTCCCGTTGGCGTCGTTGCAGTCGCCAGGGACGGACACGTAACCGGCCGGTTGGGTAAAGGCCATGGTGGTGGCGGCGGGATTGCCGAAGCCGTCATTATCACTGTCCTGATACCAGGTCAGGCAGCCTTCGCTGTCGCCGCCGGCGCAGTTATTATCCAGCCCGTCGTCGCAAACTTCATTTGCGCCCGGGTTGACGGCCGCATTGGTGTCATCGCAATCGCCCGGAACCGGAACGTATCCTGCCGGCGGGTTTTCGGTAACAAATACGGCGGGATTGCCGTAAGAATCGCCGTCAGCGTCCTGATACCACTTGTGCACGCAGCCTTCATCGGTAAACGTATTGCAGTTGTTGTCCACGCCGTCGCAAAGTTCCGGGGCTTTAGGGAAGATAGCGGCGTTGGTGTCATCACAGTCCGTGTTGTTTCCCACGTATCCGGCCGGCTGATCCACGAGAACGACAGAAACAGCGCTATTACCGTAGGTGTCGCCGTCGGCATCCTGATACCAGGTCTGGCACCCTTCGTCGGTGCTGCCGTCACAGTCATTATCCAAGGCGTCCGCGCAAATTTCCATGGCGCCGGGATTTACGGTATTTCTGGTATCATCGCAGTCCGTGTTGTCAGCCACATAGCCGCCCGGCTGAGAAGAAGCCATGACGGAGGAGGCGGCGTTACCGTAACCGTCGCCGTCGGCGTCCTGATACCAGAGGGAACAGTTCTCATCCACCCCACCGTCGCAGTCGTTGTCGATACCGTCCTCGCAGACCTCCACCGCGGCAGGATTTACGCTGGGATCGGTATCGTCGCAGTCCTTTTTGTTCAACACATAGCCGGGACCGGGGACTACGCTGGTATCGGCGGCATTACCGTATCCATCGCCGTCGGCATCCCGGTACCAGACCTCGCCCTCGTCCACGCTGCCGTCGCAGTCATTGTCGATACCGTCAGCCGGCACTTCCGGGGCATCGGGATATATGGTCGCGTCGGCGTCGTCGCAATCCGTATTATCGGCCACATAACCGGCCGGCCGGACAAAATCCAAAACGGACACGGCGGGATTGCCGAAGGTGTCGCCGTCGGCATCCTGGTACCAGGTCTGGCACCCTTCATCGGCGGCGCCGTTACAGTTGTTGTCCACGGTATCGCAGATTTCGGCCACGCCGGGATGAATGGCGGCATTGGTGTCATCGCAATCCGTGCTGTTGGACACGTAACCGGCCGGCTGAATCACGGCCTCCTGGGAGGAGGCCAGATTGCCGTAACCGTCGGCGTCGGCGTCCCGGTACCAGATCTGGCACCCCTCATCGGTACTGCCGTCGCAGTCATTGTCCTGGTCGTCGCACACTTCCGTGGCGCCGGGATGAACAGCGGCATTGCCGTCATTGCAGTCGGTGGAATCGGCCACATACCCGGTGGGCTGAGCAAAATCTTCCTTGGTGACGGACGGGTTGCCGTAGCCGTCGCCGTCCAGATCCCGGTACCAGAGAACGCACCCCTCGTCGGTGGAGCCGTCGCAGTCGTTATTCAAATCATCGCATATTTCCGTAGCCCCGGGATTGATGGCGGCGTTGGCGTCATCGCAATCCGTATTATTGCTGACGTATCCGGCCGGCTGGGTGCTGGCGATGACGGAAACCCCCGGATTACCGTAACCGTCGCCGTCGGCGTCCTGGTACCAGGGCACGCAGTTTTCGTCGACGACCGTGTCGCAGTCGTTATCCTTGCCGTCGCATAATTCCGGTGCGCCGGGATAAACGGTGGCATCGGCGTCATTGCAATCCGTGTTATTGCTGACGTAACCGGCCGACCAGGAGCCGTTATAGTAAGAGGCGGGATTACCAAAACCGTCGTTATCGGCGTCGCGATACCATCGGGCGGCCAGGGCGGGGGAGGCCAGTGCCAGGCCCAGCATCACCAGGGCCGTCAGCCACAGAACCGGTTTGAAGAAACGGGCCCGGGCGCCGGCCCCTTCCGGCCGGGTGTCACCGGCACGCACTCCGGTTTCCATCTTTCTGGTTTTATTTTCTTTCATGGCCTGCCTCCTTATGATCCTTCTGTTCGGTCCTTTACCGGCGCCGCGGCGCCGGGCGCGACCGGCAATATTTAATACCGCATGGTGTAACCGACTTTAACCATTGTCTCGGCGGCGTCGCCCGCCATGGGACTGACCGCCCGTCCGTAAATAGAAAACTGATACTTGTTGGTGGGCTGGCCCATGACGATGCTGGAGCCCAGGGAAACGCCCTCGTACCGGGCCACGAACCCGGCGGCGTTGTTGTTGGCGTTGGCCGTCATGATCGGCGTAAAGCTGCCGTAACTGCCGGCCCGGAAATCGCCGAAATCGGCGTCGTCGCCGAAATCAAAATCCAGGTAGTGCCGCATCCAGGGCAGAACGCTGGGCCTTTCCATCAACTCTCCGGAAACAGCGGCATCGTCGGTGTAGTCTTCCATCATCTGGACCGCCTGCCGGACGGCGGCTTCAGCCAGATACAGGGTCTGCCGGTACAGGGTATGGTTGCGCGCGATGGTGCTTTCCATGACCGTGTCCTTGACGGCCATGAGACCGACAATCGTCAGCGTCACCATGACCATCAGGGCGATGGCCATGACCGAACCCCGGCTATTGTCAGTGAGAGATAGGATTCTGTTCATTACGCCTCCTGTGTATATCGGCTTCTACAGCGCCTCGCCCTTGATGCTGCTCAGGGTAATGGCCCTGTTTCCGTTGGCCCAGCGCACCGTCACGGAGATCACCTTGACCGGGCCTTCCGCCGCCAGCCCGGATCCGGAAGTATCGTCCGCCACCGTCCAGGTCAGGTCAAACAGCGAGTCCAGCTCGGGATAATAGGGCAGATCGTCAGCGTCGTCGCCGTCAAAGTCATCACCGACAAAATCGTCGGGTTCGTGAGGATCGTCTGCATCTGCCGGATCCAGTTGTTCATAAGTATCGAATATGTCATCGATATCCTTGTCGACACCCAGGGCCAGCAGGTTCTCCATGTAATCGGAAGCGTACTCCACCGCCATGGTGTTCAGCTTGGAGGAGGTATTCCCGGTTACCGACGACGTCTGCATACTGGCCACGCCCAGCAGGCCGACGGAGAAAATAACCAGGGCCAGCATGACCTCGATAATGGTAAACCCGCCCGTGGAAGCGCCGGCCGGCGCCTTTTTCGCCTGATTTGCCGGCGAAGCCCCGTTCCTGAATCCTGGCCTGGTTTTTTGACTATCGACCATCATATTTCCGTCTCCTTATTATTTATAGCGCTTTATGGCTTCACCATGTTCCGGCACATGACGGAGGTCGTGACCAGTTCCCGCTGGAAATGGTCATTAAACGGCCCCCAGACGGTTCCGGATAATGTGGTATAGGTCTCGGTATTGGTGTACCCTTTTATAGGAAATTCGCTCCGGGCCAGAATCGAAATACCGACCTTGCGGATATCGTCCCGGTCATTCTGGTTCCCATAGGTGGTGGCGGCATCGCCGTCGTCCTGGGTATACAGGAATTCCAACTGATCGATATTGTAGGCGATAATATCGTCCTGCCGGCCAGCGCCCAGGATCCGGTGCAGTTCGGTCCCCTGCAGATCAAACTGGACGGTCTCCAGCTCGTTGGACTCATCGATATCCCCATCGCCGTTGTTGTCGATGCCGTCTTTTTCTTCGGCTTCATCCACGTTACCGTCGCCGTTATTATCGATGTTGTCGTCCACGCAGATCGGATCGGCAAAGGTAAACGCCACCTGGGTCGGTGTGGCGGTGGTAAAAGACGCGTCGGAAGGATCCGAGGTGTTTTCCCCGAACCCGGCCATCATGATATCCCGCTGCATGAAAAACAGGCCGGAACGGACGTTCTGCTGCATCGCCACCATCTGCTGCTGATTACTGCCGGTTTTCGCCTGGGAAAAATAGGCGGTTACGATCAGCGCCACGACGATGGTTCCGAGTACCATCCCGACCAGCAGTTCGGGCAGTGAAAAACCGCTGTCGCCTCTTGTTTCAGGGGTCATGTTTGTCATTTTACAGTATCCTTATGCTGCCGCCGGAACTGACGTCAATGGTGACGGTCCGGCCGCCGCTCCGGCTGATGGTAACCGCGCCGCTGTTGTCGGCGCTGAAAAAATCCCGGCCAAAACCCAGACTGTCAAACGAGGCGACATTGCCGAGAGCGGTGAAAACCGCACCCTCAATGTTGATCCCCGGCGGCATGTTACGGGTGGCCAGTACGGAGCCTCCCCTCAAAATGGTGTAACTTTCGGAGCCAGCGTCAAAATTAACCGTGATAACGGTGTTGTTTTTGATGGCGATCTTTCTGGCGTCCTGGAGATCGGAATAGATCTGGCGGGCGCCCCGGGACAACTGGGCGTTGTTGCGCCAGGTAATCAGGTTGGGAACGGTCAGGGCCGAAACGATGCCAATAATGGCGATTACCACCATCAGTTCCATCAGGGAAAAACCGGATTTATTCCGCATGATCGTCTCCTCGAAGGTTAGTCCTTACTCCTTTTGAGTAGAATCTATACAAGAAACATGCCGCCAAACAAAACCGGCCGCTCATTATCATTCCGTCGTTCGCTGGAATCCACAACAACTTTATTTAAAATGACTATTTATTTTTTCAGGTGACGAAGTAAGGTAGCTTCCCGTTTTTTACAACCATATAAAAATTGTATTTTTCGATACTACCATTAAATTATTTTAGGCCGAACTATAAAATATATTAATAGCCATTTGACCACACCGGAAAGAACCGGGACTGACCGCTTCTTATTCCGACCCAAGGGAGAAATCCCCCGGGCCTTATTTTACTTGACCCGGATTGGTCTTTTCAGGAATACTTGACTCTAGACATCCTGTTTATGCTTGGCTTACCGCCAGGAGGCACATATGAAAATCGTCAACATCTCTGAAGTAAAAACAAACTTTTCCAAACTGGTTGCGCTTGTCTATCGCGGGGAAAAGGTTGTCATAGCCAAAAACAACCTGCCACTGGTGGATTTGGTTGTTCATAAACCTGAAAACGCAAGAAAGCTGGGATTGTTGGCGGGTAAATTCACTGTTCCGGACAATATAATGGAAGAGGACGAGTCGATTAACGCCATGTTCTACGGAACAAACAAATGAATAATATCCATTTTATACTTGTATGAAACTTCATCTTTTCCTCGTCATTCGGGCGAACACCAGAATCCAGCGGCCCCGCCGTCGTGCCGCCGGTTTAAACGAGGATAAAACTCTGAGGTGTTATACAATAAAAATTGATAATATTCCTCGTCACCCTAGACCCCGATCCGGGGTCCAGGAAAGATGAATAATATCAATATTATACTTGACACCGGCCTTCGCCGAGAAGAACAAGCCGGCATAACACCTGAACTTTTAATGACTGCATGAAAAATGACCAATCGCATCCTGTTTACCATCCTGCTGCTCTGCTGCAGCAATGTGTTCATGACCTTTGCCTGGTACGGGCATCTGCGGCACCTGTCCCACAAGCCCTGGGTGATCGCCGCCCTGGTGAGCTGGGGCATCGCCCTGTTTGAGTACCTGCTCCAGGTGCCGGCCAACCGTATCGGCCATACGGTCATGCCCGTGGCCCAGTTGAAAATCATGCAGGAAGTCATTACCCTGGTGATATTCGTTCCTTTTTCCGTTTTTTATATGAGAGAGAAGATTACCATGGATTATCTCTGGGCGGGATGCTGTCTTCTGGGCGCGGTCTTCTTTCTGTTCCGGAGCAGGTTGTTCAGCGCCTGATTATTTAATGAGGAGGCCATGACAACCGATGGTCTGAACGCCTTACTCAAGCGGTGGCTCGCCCCGGTCAGCGACGATCTGCCCGAGGTTTATGCCGTCGGCGGCGCCGTGCGTGACCACCTCATGGGGCGGCCCATGAGCGACGTGGACCTGGCCTGCCGGGATGCGGCCGGGTTTGCCCGCCTGCTGGCGGACTGTCAGGACACTCCGGTCACGGTGGTACCGTTTACCAGAGACCCACAGGCGCCCTGCTTTCGCGTGGTGAACAGCCGGCGTCCGGGAAATTACGTTGATGTGGTCAACCTGCGCGGTCCCTCTATTGAAGCGGACCTGACCTTACGGGATTTCACCGTCAACGCCATGGCGTTCCGGATCGCGCCCGGCGGCCGGACCGGAGAACTGATCGACTTTTTAAACGGACGCCGGGATATCAGCCACGGGATCATCCGCATGTGCACGGCCGAGTCCCTGTCCGACGATCCGTTGCGGGTGTTGCGGGCGGCCCGTCTGGCGGCCGGGCTGGATTTCACCATTGCGCCAGAAACCCTGACGGCCATGAAGCGTAACGCCGCGGGCCTGACGAGGATCGCCCCGGAACGGATCGCCGCCGAACTGCTCAAGCTTCTGGAGGCTCCCCGGGCCCTGCCCCACATCCGGACACTGGATGAGACCGGCGCTCTGGCCGTTATCCTGCCGGAACTGACCGCCGCCAAAGGATGCGAACAGAACGGCTATCATCATCTGGATGTCTGGGGTCACAGCCTGGAAACCCTGGCCGCCTGCGAAGAGATTATCCGCGATCCGGACTGCGCCTTTGGCCCGGCCAGCGGAGCCGTCCGGGACATGCTGAAACAGGATGCCCACACCCCCCTGCTCAAGCTGTCCGCTTTACTCCATGACGCGGCCAAACCCCTGGTAAAAAAGCCCGATCCGGACAAGGGTCGGATGATTTTCCACGGCCACGCCCGACTCGGAGCGGACATGGCCACTGGCGTGGCCGATCGTCTGCGCCTGTCTTCCGCCCAGAGCAGCCTGCTTTATGCGCTGGTCAGACAACACATGCGGCCGGTCATTCTCTCCCAACCGGATGTCAAAAAATCTACCGTTATCAAATGGTTCAGAGAGATGAAGGACACCGCCCTGCTGGTCATGGTCCTGTCCGTGGCGGACGTGACCGCCAAGTCCGGTGAAAAACTGACCAAGGAGGCCAAGGATCGATTTTTCTCCTGGGCCCGGCAGTCCGTCATTAACTATATGGAAAGCCTGAAACCGGCCTTCGCGCGGCAAAACCTGATCACCGGGACGGACCTGATCTCCCTGGGCATGAAACCCGGCCCGAAACTTGGTAAAATCCTTAATGATCTCAGAGAAAAACAGGATCTGGGAGAATTGTCCGACCGGGAAGAAGCCCTGGCCCTGGCCCAAGCCATGATAACGTCACCGTCAACCGATCCCTCCGCCTGACCCCTTTAACCTTAAGCCCTGGACCTTAATACTTAAAACTTAACACTTAAAACTTAAAACTTTTTTAAAAAACCCCTTGACAACCACGCCTTAATCGTATAGTTTAATTATTCAGTTAATTAAACTATACGATTAAATTTATCCGGGAGGATAAATGCCGGAAGCGGAAACACCCAAAAAAATAATGGAAGCAGCCACGGCGGTTTTTTCCAGGGAAGGGTTCAAGGGCGCCCGCATGCAGCAGATCGCCAGACAGGCCGGGGTCAACCAGGCCCTGCTGCACTACTACTTCAGCTCCAAGGAAAACCTGTATGAAGAGGTGCTGTTCCGATTTTTCTCCAGCGTTCTCAAGCAACTGGCCCATCATTTCGGAACATACGATTCGCCGGAAGCGGCCCTGCGCGGCTTTATCAATGTCTATATGGACATCCTCAAAGGCAATCCCGACCTGCCGCGCCTGATGGTTTCGGAAATCATCGGGGGCGGCAGTCACATGATGGCCATCGCCGACCGGATTGCTTCCGAAATCGGCATATCGCCGCCGAACCTGATCGCGCCGTTTATTGAAAAGGCGGCGGCCGACGGACTGATCCGGCCGGTGGACCCCCGGCAGACCGCCATCAGCGTCATCGGCATGTGCCTCATGTACTTTGTGGCCAGGCCGCTGGTCAACCATATCTGGGGCAAACCCGTTGACGAAGACGGGTTTCTGGAAAAGCGGAAAGAGGCCATCGCCGACCTGGTGCTGTACGGATTGGCCAAACCGGAAAGGAAATCCACATGAAAACGATAAAGCCCGTCAAAAGGAAAGCCGGGCACCACCCCGCCAAATGGCGATGGGTTCTCCCGGCCCTTTTTGTCGTTCTTATGGCCGCGCCCCTTGCGGCGGCCGAAAGCCCCCTGACGCTGGAGCAATGCCTGGATATGGCCGCGGCCGGGAATCCGGATATTGTCCGGGCGGAAAAGGGAGAAGAAGAAACCGCCTACCGTCTCAAAAAAGCCGAGGCCGGCTATTTTCCTGAAATGGGCGTCAGCGCTTCCGCCGGCTATATCTCGCAGGTCAATCAGACCCGGCCGGATGACGTCACCGTCACCCTGACGCCGGGTCAACCGCCGATCACCATCCCCGGCCGGGCAATAGAAATCGGCGATGAGCAGAACAGGGATCTTTCCCTGGCCCTGTGGCAGCCGCTTTATGCCGGCGGCAGCATCAAAAACAACGTGAGAATGTCCGAAGCGGCCCTGTCGGCGGCGGTCAGCCAGACGGCGCTTCAAAAAAGCGATATCCGCAAGCGGGTCACCACCGCCTTTTACGAACTGGCCATGGCCGTGGAGTCAAAAAAGATCGCCGAAGCCGCGAAAAACCAGATCGACAGCCATCTCCAGGACGCCCGCAACCTCCTGGCCCAGGGAATGATCATCAAAAACGACCTTTACCCCATTGAAATCCGACGTCTGGAGACAGAGCAGCAGATTATCCAGACCGAAGACGCCATTGCCAAGACCCGGGCCGCTCTGGCCGAAATCATGGGGCTGTCGCCGGACACTCCGGTCGACATTGCCGTAGACTGGAAAAATCCGCCGCCCTGGCCCGTTCCCGAAGACCTGACGGCCGCGCCGCCGGAGCGGCAGGAACAGAAGATCGCCCGGCAACAGGTGGAGATGGCCGCGGCCGAGGAGGCCATCGCCGGCGGCGCCCGCCTGCCCAGGGTCGGTCTGACGGCATCGACCCATTATGGCTGGCCGGGGTTCAAGGGCAACGAACCGGACTGGGACACCTGGTGGCAGGCGGGCGTCAACCTGACATGGAACGTGTTTGACATGGGCCGGCGCGGCAATGAGCAGAAGGCCGCCCGGACGAAAAAAACCCGTCTGGAAAAGGACCGGGAGGCCATCGACCGCCGGGTCGCGCTGGACCGTCTCAATGCCCGGCTGACCTATGAGGAAGCCTGCCGGCGGCGAATCATCGGTGAGGAAAAGGTTCTGGCCGCCCGGGAGAATTATCGAACCCGGGAAGATAATTACCGGGTCGGTACGGCCACGGGAAGCGACTACCTGGACGCTCACACGGAACTGATGACCGCGGAGATCGACCTGTCCATCACCTGCGCCAGGGTCAGAATCGCGTGGGCCGACTATATGAGGGCGTTGGGGATAGAGTGATACCAATTCCAAATCAAAGCGCTCGCTGTGCTGGCTGCGTCGTTGTCATCCCGGCCCGTGACGCGAAGCGGAACGTTAGCCGGGATCCAGCATAAGATGAATATGTTCAATTTTATACTGGATCCCCCGATCAAGTCGGAGGATGACGGAGAAACCAAGCCGGTGTTCGCGGGAATAACGACAGAAATTCGGAATAAGGGAGATAATCATATGAAAAAATTGCACCGCGCTGGATGGGGAGTGACCGTCTTCCTGCTGTTCGGCCTCCTGGGCTGCGGAGAGAAAATGGCCCCGGGGTTCGCCGGATCGGGTACGCTGGAGGCCACGGAAGTGAACGTCAGCTCCCTGGCCACGGGGACCGTTCTGGAAATGACCCGTGAGGAGGGCCAGACCGTTGTTGCCGGAGACCTTCTGGCCCGGATCGACGTGGAAAAACTGACCCTGCAGCGGGCCCAGGTGGCGGCCGGACTTCAGGAGGTGGCCGCCAGCCGGATCGCGGCCGAAGCGGCCGTGGCCCAGGCCCGGGAAAACTTCGCCAATACCGAAACCCGTTATAAAAGAACCAAAGAACTGTTCGCCAAAGGCTCGGCCACCCGGCAGCAGTTTGACGATATCTCCACCAAACTGATCGTGGACCGGAACCAGCTGGCCGCGGCCCAGTCCCAGGGCCCGCTGCTGGATGCCAGGCAGGCCCAGCTGGAGGCGTCCCTGGCGGTCCTGGACCGGCAGATCGCCGACGGCACGGTGACGGCCCCACTGGCCGGAGAGGTGGTGGAAAAATATGTCGAGCCCGGAGAGGTGGTGACGGCGGGGGAAAAGATTTACAAAATCGCCGACCTTAAAAATTTCTGGTTGAACATATACCTGGCGGAGACCGACCTGGGCGCTTTTCCCCTGGGCCAGGCCGTGACCGTCCGGGTGGACGCCGTGAGAACCCCGCTGGCCGGCCGGATCACCTGGACATCGCCGGAGGCGGAGTTCACGCCCAAAAACGTGCAGACCCGCAAGGCCCGGTCGGAACTGGTTTATGCCGTCAAGGTGACCCTGGAGGAAAACAGGCCGGAACTCAAAATCGGCATGCCGGCCGAAGTCTATCTGGTCGCGAGGAACTGATAACATGATTCATCTCCCGATTGCCTGTTTCCATAACAAACCTTTGACCCCTCGGCCCCTTGAATCCTTGAACCCTATGCGCCGGCTGAATTGAAGGACAACGCAAGAAATGAACAACCCCGCCATCCATATCAGCGGACTGCGCAAGGAATACGGGCCCACGGTGGCCCTGGCCTCGGTCGGGTTTGAGGTCGACCGGGCCGAGATGTTCGGCCTGATCGGCCCGGACGGCGCCGGGAAAACCACCCTGATCCGGATCCTCTGTTCCCTCCTGGACCCGGACGCCGGACAGTGCCGTGTCCTTGACATTCCCGTGGATCGTGAGCCGGAGAAAATCCGCAGCATCATCGGCTACATGCCCCAGCGCTTCTCCCTCTACCCGGACCTGACGGTGGCCGAGAACCTGCGCTTTTTCGCCGACCTGTTCCGGGTGCCCAAAGCCGAACGGCAGCAGCGGACCGGGCAACTGCTGGAGTTCAGCCGCCTGACGCCTTTTGTCAAGCGGCGCGCCGGCCAGCTTTCCGGCGGCATGAAGCAGAAACTGGCCCTGTCCTGCGCCCTGATCCATACCCCCCGGGTCCTGATGCTGGACGAGCCGACCACCGGCGTGGACCCGGTTTCCCGGCGGGAATTCTGGGACATCCTGGAAAAGCTCCGATTGGACGGGGTCACCATCCTGGTTTCCACGCCCTACATGGAAGAGGCGGAACGCTGCGGTCGGGTCGCCCTCATGCACAAGGGCCGGGTGCTGACCACGGGCCGGGCCCGGGACATCGCCGCCGGCTTTCCCGGCACCGTCTTTGCCGTGGACGGCACGGACATCACGGCCCTGGCCGCCTGGTTCAAGAAAGCCTTGAGCCCGGAGCAGGTCCGCATCCTGGGCGACCGGGTCCAGGTCAGCCTGTTTGAAAACGCCGCGCAGGACATGAAAGCCCTGCGCCACGCTGCCGCCGAAAACGGCCTGTCCATCCGGTCGGCTGAAATGGTACCGGCTGGGCTGGAAGACGCCTTTGTGGCCATGATCGCCGGAGAAGAAAGACGCCATGACAATGCCCGGCTCTAACGATAATCATGCGGCCATGGCAGGGCCCCCGGCAACGGCCGTGACGGTCCGCAACCTGACCCGGCGCTTCGGGGATTTTGTCGCCGTGGACGACATCTCCTTTGACGTCGGCCGGGGCGAGATCTTCGGCTTTCTGGGCGCCAACGGCGCCGGTAAAACCACTACCATCAAGATCCTGACCGGCCTGCTGCGGCCATCCGCCGGCCAGGGCACGGTGGACGGCCTGGACATCGCCCGGCAGCGGAAAGCCATCCGCTCCCGCATCGGTTACATGTCCCAGAAATTCTCCCTGTACGACGACCTGAAGGTGGAGGAGAACATCTTCTTTTTCGGCGGGGTTTACGGACTGAACCGGCCGCAGATCAACGCCCGACTGGCCGAACTGGAAACGATCCTGGACCTGTCCGGGATCCGCGGCCGCCGGACCGCCTCCCTGCCCCTGGGGTACAAACAGCGCCTGGCCCTGGCCTGCGCCATCCTGCACCGGCCGCCGATCCTGTTCCTGGACGAGCCCACCGGCGGCGTCGACCCCATTGCCCGGCGCTACTTCTGGGACCTGATCGCCGCCATGGCCGCGGCCGGCACAACCGTTTTCGTGACCACCCATTACATGGACGAGGCCGAATACTGTCACCGGCTCTCCATCATGTACAAAGGCCGCATCGTCGAGATGGACTCGCCGGCGGCCATCAAGAAAAAATACAACCGCGCATCCATTCAGGATGTCTTCATTTATCTGGTGGACCGGTAATGATCAACTCCCGTTTTCTGCCCCTGACCCGTAAAGAGTTCATCCACATCCGCCGGGACCCCCGGTCGGTGCTGATCCTGCTGATGATGCCCCTGCTGATGATGTTCATCTTCGGGTATGCCATCAACATGGACCTGAAAAACATCCGCGTGGGGGTATGCGACCTTGACCGGACCCCGGTCAGCCGTGACCTGATCGAAACCGTGGACGCCTCATCCTATTTTGACGTGGTGCGGCGCTATGACGATCCCCGGATGACGGAAGGCCTCTTCCGGCAACGGGCCGTGCGGGCGGCGGTCATCATTCCCGCGGACTTCAGCCGCAATCTGGGCGGCGCCGGCAGCGCGGTCATCGGTCTGGTCACCGACGGCACCGACGCCAACAGCGCCACCCTGGCCCAGAACTACCTGGAGAGCCTGTTCCTGAGCCGCTCCCTGTCGGCCGGCGGCGTCGGCCTGCCGGTCCGGGTCAAGACCCGGATCTTCTACAATCCGGACATGGAGTCGGCCCACTTTGTCGTGCCCGGCATCGTGGCCCTGCTGTTGATCATGATCGGCGCCCTGCTGACCTCGGTCACCATCGCCCGGGAAAAAGAGACCGGCACCATGGAACAGATTCTGACCAGCCCTATCCGGCCCTATGAGGTGGTGCTGGGCAAGGCCCTGCCCTATCTCATTCTGGCCTTTCTCATCGCCGTTTTCATCATCATCTTCGGCCACCTCTGGTTCAAGGTGCCCATGCTGGGATCCTGGACCTGGCTGATGGTCTTCTGCCTGCTCTACCTGTTCACGGCCCTGGCCATCGGCCTGCTCATCTCGACCCTGGTGGCCACCCAGCAGGTGGCCATGATGCTCTCCCTGGCCGCCACCCTGCTGCCCTCGGTCATGCTGTCGGGCTTTATTTTTCCCATCAGCTCCATGCCCCGGCCGCTCCAGGTCGTCTCCCAGATCATCCCGGCCACCCATTTTCTGAAGATCATCCGGGGCATCATGCTCAAGGGCAACGGTCCGCTGGAGCTGTGGCCGGCGGTGGCGGCCATGGTGGCGGTGGGCCTGTTCTTCATTTCCCTGGCCATCTGGCGGTTCCAGCTGAAACTGCAATGAGGATGGAATAAAATGAAAAAAATCCTGAACCTGGTCATCAAAGAACTCCGGCAGGTGGTCCGGGACCCCAACATGCTGCGGGTCATCTTCGTGGTGCCCATGATCCAGTTGCTGATCCTGGGACACGCCATCACCACCGATATCAAGAACCTGGACATTCTCATCTGCGACCAGGACAACTCCGCCATCAGCCGGAGCCTCATCGAACAATTCTCCCACACCGATTATTTCATCGTCCAACAGCAGCCCTGCCGGGCCGGGGAGGCGGAGCGTTTCCTTTTCAGGGGAGAGACCGTGCTGGCCCTGGTCATTCCCGAATATTTCGGCCGTGACCTGGAAGCCCGGGACAGCCCCGAGATCCAGATCCTGTTGGACGGCCAGAACTCCAACACCGCCGCCGTGGCCATGGGGTACTGCAACCGCATCCTGCTGGAGTTCATGCGGGACAGAATGGCGCGCGACACCGGCCGCGATCCGCGGCTGGTCCGGTCGGTCCGCTTCATCGAGCCGGTCAGCCGGGCCTGGTACAACCCGGAACTGAAAAGCGTCTATTACATGATTCCCGGCATCATCTCCATCCTGCTGACCATCATCACCATGCTGCTGACCGGCATGGCCATCGTCAAGGAGCGGGAAATCGGCACCCTGGACCAGCTCCTGGTGACGCCGCTGTCAGCCTGGCAGATCATCGCCGGCAAGACCCTGCCTTTCGCCCTGCTGGGTTTTCTGGAAATGGGGTTTGCCATGACCTTCGGGGTGCTCTGGTTCAAGGTGCCCATCGTCGGCAGCCTGCCCCTGCTGGCGGTCCTGGCCGCGGTGTTCATCTTCACCACCCTGGGGCTGGGCATATTCATCTCCACCCTGGTGGACACCCAGCAGCAGGCCCTGTTTATCGCCTGGTTCTTTCTGGTCTCCTTTATCCTGCTGTCCGGATTTTTTTACCCCATCGCCAACATGCCGGACTGGGTCCAGATTATCACCCTGGCCAATCCCCTGCGGTATTTTATCGAAATCCTGCGGGAGCTGTTTCTCAAAGGCGCCGGCCTGACGGTACTCTGGCCGGAACTGCTGTCGCTGCTGGCCATCGGACTGACCATTTTCACCCTGGCCACGGTCCGCTTCTCCCGCCGCGCCGCGGCCTGATGTCAAATCTTTTTATCGGTTGTGCCGGCCATATAAAATCGCTTATAATAATAAAATAGAAATCAATGTCGTTGTCTCGAGCCATCTCTTCACCGGCAGGCACAAGTAAAGGCAGGTCGCCCATGCTGACGGAAAAAGAAAAAATCGACAAGCTGACCCTCCTGGGAACCGAGTTGAACCATATCCAGGACCTGGATATCATGATGGAGAAAATCCTGACCGAGTCCCGGCTGTTCGTTAATGCCGACGCCGGTTCCATCTACATCATGGAGAACGACCGGCTGCGCTTCACCTATACCCAGAACGACACCCTGCAGCAGCGGCTCAAACCCGGAGAAAAGCTCATCTACTCCACCTTCAGCATGCCCGTGGACAAGAAAACCCTGGCCGGATACGTGACCCTGACCGGCCAACCCCTTAATCTGGATGATGTGTACTCCATCGACCCGGCCAGCCCCTTTCAGTTCGGCCGCCAGTTCGACGAGACCGCCTGCTACCGGACGCAATCGGCCTTGACCATCCCCCTGACTACGCCCATGGGAAAAACCCTGGGGGTGCTGCAGGTCATCAACGCCCGGGACCCGGATGGACGGGCCATCCCTTTCTCCGACCGGGACGTGATGGTCATGATGCATTTTGCCGGCATCGCCTCGGTCACCCTGGAGCGGGCCCAGATGACCCGCGCCCTGCTGCTGCGGATGATCAAGATGGCGGAAATGCGCGACCCCAAGGAAACCGGCGCCCATGTCAACCGCGTCGGCGGCTATGCCGTGGAACTTTACGAAAAATGGGCCCGGCGGCGGGATATCCCGGAAGATGAAATCCAGAAGAAACGGGACCTGTTGAGAATGGCGGCCATGCTGCACGACGTGGGCAAGGTCGGCATTTCCGACACCATCCTGAAAAAGCCCGGCAAGCTCGACGAGCAGGAATACGAGATCATGAAACACCACTCCATGATGGGCGCGCGCCTTTTTGCCAGCAGCCAGTCGGATTTCGACGACACCGCCGCGGCCGTGGCCCTGAATCACCATGAAAAATGGAACGGATCCGGTTATCCCGGCTACATCGACGTGACCACCGGCGAACCGCTGCCGGAGTACAGGCGTCCTGACGGCCGGGCGTCCGGCAAGGCCGGCGAGGACATCCCGGTTTTCGGCCGCATCGTGGCCCTGGCCGACGTGTTCGACGCCCTCTCCTCCATCCGGGTCTATAAGCCCGCCTGGGACGAAGCGAAAGTTCTGGAAACCCTGGAAAAGGACGCCGGCACCCACTTTGATCCCGAGCTGGTGGAAATTTTCCTCGGCAGCCTGGATGTGATGCGGAGTATTCAGCAGCGCTACAAAGACGAATAGCGCCGGTTGTGCCGGAGGCGCAATCCCGGCGTTGCGCCGCATCCCTCGTCACTGCGGCGTACTACAGTACGCCTCATTCCTCGGGATTTACGCGCCTTGGTCTTGCCCCTCTGGCGCAACCGGCACGAATAAAAAGATAACCGGTTTACAAAACCCCCTCCGGAATGATAGTGGAAAGATCGGACAATGTCCGTGAAGATATGAAGGGATTATGATATGCAATTGCAGCAGATAAAATACAGCATTATCGGTGACGACATGCAGTCCGTGGAGATCGTGCTGGGCTCCGGGGAAAGCGTTATGGCCGAGGCCGGCGACCTGAACTACATGGACAGCGCCATCGCCTTTGAAACCAGAATGGGAGACGGCTCACCGGTCGAGGAAGGCATGATGGCCAGACTGGCCGATGCCGGCAGGCGAATGGTCGCCGGCGAAGCCCTGTTCCTGACCCAGTTTACCAACAGCGGCCTGGGCACCCGCTGCATCTCTTTTGCCGCGCCTTACCCCGGCCGGGTCATCGCCGTTAACCTGTCCGACTTCGACGGGGAAATCCTCTGCCAGCGGGACGCCTTTCTCTGCGTCACCAGCGACTGCCTGGTCGAAATCGCTTTCACCCGGCGCATGGAAGACGGGTTTTTCGGCAACGATGGTTTTATCCTGCTGCGGCTGTCCGGCATCGGAACGGCCTTTCTCCACATCGGCGGCACCGTGGTCCAGAAAGTGCTCAAACATGACGTCATCCGGGTCGACACCGGCTGCATCGCGGCCTTTACCTCCGGCCTGAATTACAGCATTGAACGGGCCGACAATCTCAAGTCCATGCTTTCCGGCGGTGAGGGGCTGTTGCTGGCATCCTTGAGCGGCACCGGCACGGTTCTGCTCCAGACCATGCCCTTTTCCCGGCTGGCGGAACGGGCCCTGCGGCACACGGCCCCGGCCGGGGGAAAACGGCAGATCGGGGGCTGGAGGGCGATGAAGGATGCCTTCGAAAAGCTTTTAAAAGGGTTCAAGAGGTCGCGGGCTCAAGGGGTCAAGGAGACGGCAAAGACTCAAGAAACCGAGGGAGCGAAGGAGTAAGATTTTAGAGTGTGCGATCAGTGAAGTTACCTATAAGTGGTTAAGTATTAAGTGTTAAGTATTAAGTGGTTTAGGGGTTATGGTTTTATCGTTTTAAGCGTCCCAACCGGGCGGGGCCCGGAACCAAACCGATAGCTATGGCTTGCATTCTTGTTGGTTAGAAGCGTCCCAACCGATGGATTGGTAAAGGCTCCCCAACCTCCTATGCCCTGAAACTTTAACACCTTAGCACTTAACACTTAACCACTTAATACTTAATACTTAATACTTAACACTTAATCACTTAACCACTCTAAGACCATAACGCCTAAAACCGTCAGCTAACCATTCCCAGTCCAAAGATAGCCGCATTGCCCAGGGCATGAATGACGTAGGGCGCCATCAGGCTCTTTTCCTTTTCATAGGCCAGGCAGAAAACAATGCCGCCCACGGCCTGGGGGATGGGGATGCCGGGCAGATGGAGTCCGGCGAAAACGATGGTGGTCAGGATCACGCCCGCGACCGTTCCCCAGCGCCGGAAGAGGCCGTAAAGCAGCCCCCGGAAGAAGAGTTCCTCGGCCAGGGGCGAGACCACCACGCCGGCCAGCAGAAAAAAGGCCAGTTCTCCATGCCCTTCGGGCAGGGGCATGCGGAACAACGGCAGGGGATCGGCGCCCGTAGCCAGCAGCAGAGCGCCGGCAACGGCGACCGCGCCCCCGAAAACAATTGCCCAGGCTGCGCCCGCCGTTATCCCCCGGACAATATCGCCCTTTCCCAGGCCAACAACGGCCAGGCTCCCCTGGCAGAGCCGGATCACGACCGTCAGCAGGACGGCCTCGGCCAGGCGTACCCCCAGGATCGCGGCTCCCGGAGAGCACAGGCCGGAAAGAACCGCAGCCCGTCCGGCGACTTCAGCCGCCATCACCGTAACCATTGCGAACGCTATCGTGGTTACTTTTATTTTCCCGGCATCCATCCCAGGCTCCTGGCCGCCTTATAAGCGGAAAACTGAATATACCAGTTGTCGGCCATCTCCATTTTTCGGACCAGCATGTTCCGGGTCCGCCGCCGGGCCGGATCACCCTGCTTCTCCGCCTGCCGGGCGATTGACGACATGGCTTTACAGACGATATAAGCCGAATCCGAGTTCAAAAACCGGAAGAGCGCGATGCCCGCGGCCGGGTCCCGGCTGCTGCCGAGGGTCCGCGCCAGCCAGTAAAGCTGGGCCGGATCCGTCGTATCGATCAGCCGCTGATAGCCCTCAAAGCGTCCGATATCCAGTTTTTCCCCGTCAATATACCGCAGGGCCGCGATACGCTCCTTGCGGGATCCCTCCCGGATGGCGGCCGCGGCCCGGTCAGCGTCGATCCTGGCCGGCGGCGGCGGGCCCAGGTACAGGATAACACCGGCCCAGAAGATAAAACAGAGTACGGGCGCCAGGAACGAGGATATCCGGACATTGATCAGTATTCCCGGTACCAGGCAGAACAGGCCGTAGACCGCCAGGTAGAGGGCCAGCGGGGCAACGCCGGCCAGGGAAACGAGGGTGAACCGCCGGAACACGAACTGATGGTCGACTTTTTCGGAAAAACCGTCGAGAATATCGCCGGCAAGACGCATGAACCGTTCCCGTTCCACGGTTATCACCGGTTTCCCGCCGCGCGCCAGGGCCAGGCCGTTCCCCTGACGGATCAGCGTCAGATCGGGTTTTACGGCACCCGCCGGCACGACAAAATAATCATGGGCTCGCAGGACGGTTTCCAGACGCCCGGATTCAGCGGGGTCAGCGAAGCCTTCCAGTACGCAGGCCTTGAGCTGCCGGTCGGCCAGACGTTTGAACACCTCGGCCGGATAAAGGGTGTAGCGGTAATAGAAATCAACGATCCGGGTTCCAGGGCCCGAGGTCAGCAACAGATTGTCCCTGAAATTGATAAACACGTCCTTGTTGACCTGCCATCCCCACAGGGCCAGCAGAAAGGCGATCAACATAAAATGGATGGGGGTGCGCCAGGGCAGACGGGTGTATCCGCTTTTCCGGGGCGACCATTTTGTGGCGGCCCAGATTACGGGCGGGGGAACCAGCACCAGGAAGGCGGTCATGCCGGGGCAGAGCCCGTGGCGGTTGGCCCAGATCAACAGGACCGGCCATGCGATGATCAGGATAGCCGCGGCCACGGTCGCCGGCAGAAACGCCAGCAAGGCCGGAATCCGCCAGCCGGCTTTAAGCGACTTGGTTTTCCAGGCCCGGTAAAGCGGGGCCAGGGACGAAAAAAGCAGCGTCGCCCCGAAAGTCAGCATCGTCACCCCGGCGCCCGTGCTTAAAGTGAAAAAAGAGCCCCCGGCAAAGGCGGCTTCGAAACTGGTCAGGGAAGGGTCGATATTGACGCCGGGCAGGGGGCCGTATCCGGCGGCCTGGATGGCGGCGATTTTCGCCGCCAGGGCCCGGTTGGACAGATACACCAGCACCGTCGCGATCACCTGGGAAACTGCCAGGCCCAGAGCCAGTACCCGCACCGGATAGAGCAGGCGCAAAGTATCTTTAAAGTGAAAGACAGATTTCAACGATTTGTTCCCGGTTAGATTGATTGTGATTAAGTGTTAAGTTTTAAGTGATTAAGTTTTAAGTGTTAAGTGGTTAAGTGATTAAGTGTTAAGTTTTAAGTGGTTAAAGTTTCAGGGTATGGGAGGGTGGGAACCTTTACAAATTTATCAATTGTAGTCACTTCTAATTAACACTGCAAGTCATTGATAGTTATCGGTTTGGTCCCGGGTCCGGCGCGGCTGGAACGCTTAAAGCCATAAAACCCTGACCACATTAACGCTTTGGAAGGCCGAATCCTTCCGCCACTTAAAACTTAACACTTAATACTTAACACTTAATACTTAACCACTTATCACGTCCGATTGATACAGGCCGCCATATAGCCCCCCCCGAACCCGTTGTCGATGTTGACCACCGCCACGTTGGAGCTGCACGAGTTGAGCATGCCCAGCAGGGCGGTCAGCCCCTTGAAGCTGGCGCCGTAACCGACGCTGGTGGGCACGGCGATGACCGGCCGGCCGGTCATGCCGGCCACCACCGAGGGCAGAGCACCCTCCATGCCGGCCGCCACCACCAGGACCGATGCCCGGGTGATCAGCTCCCGGTGGGCGAACAGGCGGTGAATCCCGGCCACGCCCACGTCGAACAGGGTCTCCACCCGGTTGCCCATGGCTTCGGCGGTCAGGGCCGCTTCCCGGGCCACGGGGATATCCGAGGTGCCGGCCGACACCACCACGATGGTGCCCCGGCCGACGATAGCGGGCGGCTCCTTTCGGCAGACGATCATGCCGGCGTCCTCGTGGAAGACCGCCTCGGGGAACCGCTCCAGCGCCTGCCGGGCCGCTTCCGGCGCCACCCGGGTGACCAGCACCACCCCGCTTCTTTCCATCAGCCGTTCCATGATGCCGATGATCTGGGCCGGTGTCTTGCCGATGCCGAAAATGACCTCCGGGAACCCGTGACGCAGGCTGCGGTGATGGTCCACGTGGGCATACCCCATGGCCTCAAAAGAAAAGTGCGTCAGCTCGTCGGCCGCCTCGTCCACGGTTTTTCCCCCGCCGGCCACCGCCGCCAGGATTTGTTTTAACTGTTCAGCGTTCATAGTCACCTTTTGCTGACATTGAAGTTACTGGTATGCGTCTTCATTCCCTCAGCCTTGTCACTGCGGCCCTCGGAATGTCACAAATAAGCAGTACGTTCCATTCCTCGCAACAACCGACATCCTCGTAAAGTCCGTTTTGTTCGCTCCCCGATCATTTTGGGCGGTCTCAAAGCCCTTGGCTGGTTTCAACCGGCCCCGAAAGGATCAAGTCGGGAACGGCAATGACCTCCAGCGAAGCCACTGATTTCTATTTAAAACAATAGTCTTTTGTACTATACCATCGTTTTACGAAAACAAAAAACTGGTACCTGATAAAATGGAAAGACAACCAAGGAGCATATTGTTATGAGAGTCGTGGCCATCATCCCCTCGCGGTACGAATCCACCCGTTTCCCCGGCAAGCCCCTGGCGCCCATCGCCGGCGTCCCCCTGATCAAACGCGTGTATGACCGCGTCCGCCTGGCCTCCTGCGTCACGGACATCGCCGTGGCCACGGACGACGAGCGCATTTTCGACGCGGTGGCGGAATTCGGCGGCAACTGCGTGCTGACCCCGACCGAATGCCGCACGGGCTCGGACCGGGCCGACGAAGCGGCCCGGCTGCTGGAACTGGCCCCCGACGACATCGTCGTCAATGTCCAGGGCGACCAGCCCCTGATCGCGCCGGAAACCATAGAGGAGGCCGTCGCCCCCCTGCTGTCGCCTGTTGATTTCGGCATATCCACCCCGGTGGTCGCCGTCAGCGACGAAGCGGAAATCCGCAGCATCAAGAACGTCAAGGCCGTTATCGACCGGGGCGGCTTCGCCATCTATTTTTCCCGATCGCCCATTCCCCTGGTCCGTGACCCGGGCACGCCCTGCACGTTTTACAAACACCTGGGGGTCTACGCCTTTTCCCGGAGATTCCTGGGAGTTTACGCCAGCCTGCCTTCGGGGGTGCTGGAGGAAATAGAAAAACTGGAACAGCTGCGGGCCCTGGAATACGGCTACAAGATCCGGGTGGTCGTCACCCGTCAGGACTCCCCGTCCGTGGATCTGCCTGAGGATATAGGCCACATCGAAGCGCTGCTGGCGTCCCGGTAGCCCACATATTTCACGAGTTGATTTGGCCTCAACCGCAAGGCGCGGGACGCGAAGCGGGATTACAGATCCTCTTCGATAAAGTCCTGGTCACCGGCCGGCGGGGAAGTGGAACCGGTGGCCGGTTTCCTGGCCGGGGCGGTGCCTGTCGAGGTAGATGGCGCCGCCTTGGTCCGCTGTTGTTCCACCCGTCCCACCCGGGTGTCCAGGGCCTTCACATCACTTTTTATCGCCTTGGCCGAAGCGTCGATGGACGCCTGCAGTTTTTTCTCCGCATCGGCCACCATCCGGCGCACGGCCTCGGCGTCGGCTTTGCCGGCGGCCGCGGCGGCCAGGCTGGACACCTTGGTCTCCGCCGTCTCTATCTTCTGGCCCAGGGCCAGAACCTGACGGGAGGTCTCCCCGACAGCGGCCGTCAGCTTGTCTACTTCCTTATTCATGCTCTCAATGGCGGCAGCCATCTTGCCGTCGGCTCCGGTCAGTGTTTTGACACCGGCATGAATTTCCTTGATGGCGGCCGCGTTCTGGGCGACTCCGGACAGTTTATCCTGAATCCCCCTGACCGCTTCGTCCTGGGCCGTCAGGGTCTTCTGGATCTCCCCCAGTTTGGCGTCATAAATATGAACAAACTCCTCGACCGCGGCCGAACCTGTGCTTTGCACGGCGGCCACCTTCCGGGACAGGCTGATATAAGCCACGACCATGACCCCGACGATCAGACAGGGAATCAGGATGGCCGGCAGGATGAATTTCCAATCCAGCCCTTCGCCGTCCGACGCCTCGTCCTCCCGGGCGTACTCCCGTTCGTGGGCTTTGACGCTTTTGACAAAGGCATCGTCTCTATCATCATCCTCATCGGGCCGGCCGAAGGCGTCGTCTCGGTCAGGTTCCTTCCTGCCCGGGCCCTTGTTTCCGCCAAAGGAAAAATCAAAATCCCGTTCATCCGAAAAATCCGTCATGATCTACTCCCATTCAATGGTGCTGGGCGGTTTGGAACTGATGTCATAGACCACCCGGTTGACACCGGCTACTTCATTAATAATTCGATTGGAGATCCGGCCAAGCAGTTTGTGCGGCAACCGGGCCCAGTCGGCCGTCATGGCGTCCCGGCTGGTCACGGCCCGGATGGCCGCGACATGTTCATAGGTCCGCTTGTCGCCCATGATGCCGACGCTCTTTAACGGCAGGAGCACGGCAAACGACTGCCACAGCTTGCGGTAGTACCCGCCCTTGCGGATTTCCTCCAGCAGCACCGCGTCCACTTCCCGCAGCAGATCCAGTTTCTTCCGGTCCACCGGACCGATGACCCGGATGGCCAGGCCGGGGCCGGGAAACGGCTGGCGGTGAATCATGTCCTCATCCAGCCCCAGGGTCCTGCCCAGGGCGCGCACCTCGTCCTTGAACAGGAACCGGAGGGGCTCCACCAGGGAGAGTTTCATGCGGGCCGGCAACCCGCCCACGTTGTGGTGGGACTTGATCACCGCCGACGGTCCGCCAAAGGCCGACCGGGACTCGATGACATCCGGATAGAGCGTTCCCTGGGCCAGGAACTTGGCGTCCCTGACCTTGCCGGCCTCCTCGTTGAACACGTCCACGAAGAGCTTGCCGATGATCTTTCGTTTTCTCTCGGGGTCGGCCACCCCGGCCAGGGCTTTTAAAAACCGCGGGCCGGCCTGGACATAGCGGATGCGGAGGTTCAGATTGCGGGTGAAAACCGCTTTGAGTTTTTCGGCCTCGTTCTTGCGGAGCAGGCCGTTGTCCACAAAAATACAGGTCAGGTTGTCGCCGATGGCCCGGTGAATGAGCAGGGCCGTCACCGACGAATCCACCCCGCCGCTCAAGCCCAGCAACACCTTTTTCCCGGCGGTGACCGTCCGGATTTCCTCGATGGCCTCGCGGGCAAAGGTCTTCATGGACCAGGTTTTTTTACAATGGCAGATATCAAACAGGAAATTGTCCAGCATCCGTTTGCCTTCCCGGGTATGAACGACTTCCGGGTGGAACTGGAGCCCGTAGAAATTGCGGGAGGTGTCGGCAATGACCGCGGCGTTGGTGTTTTCGGTGGAAGCGATAACGGCAAACCCGGGCGGCAGCTTCTTGACCGAATCGCCGTGGCTCATCCAGCAGACGGTCTTTTTGCTGACGCCGTCTAAAACTACACAGGCCGAGGAAACGCACAGCTCCGCGAACCCGTACTCCCGCTTGCCGGTCGCCGCTACTTTCCCGCCCAGGGCGTCGGCCATGAAATGAAGCCCGTAGCAGATGCCCAGTACCGGTATGCCCAGGTCAAAAATCTTGCGCGTAACCTTGGGGCTGCCTTTTTCGTAAATGCCGGCCGGTCCGCCGGAAAGAATGATGCCTTCGGGATTGAGTTCCCGGATCTCTTTTATGTCGATGGTCGGCGGCTCGATACGGCAATAGACGCGGGACTCCCGCACCCGCCTGGCGATCAGCTGGTTGAATTGAGAACCGAAATCGATAATCAGAATCATGTTTATCCGCCTGTCTAATTGTTAAAAATGGCCTTGATTTCAAAAGACCTGCCGCCCGTTTTTCCGGGGGGCGTCATTTGCGGTTGAATATTTCAAAATGATTTGATTTTTTCAAGTTCTTTTTATCGGCCGCCGGGTTGGATGGCGGCTGTTTTTTGCCAGGATTTAAGGTTATGCTTGACTTGAGGGCGTCATGGGGATATAAAGAAGCCTGCTTTTTTGTATCCGCAAAAACCGTTTCCATGTTCAATAATCATTAACCGGCATTCGGCTCAGAATACGTCATGACCTTTTAGCAAGCGGCGTATGTTTATTTTTCAAACGGGCCCTGGCCCGTTCCCTTCAACCCGTAACAAAAGGAGACAATCATGGGCGAAAGTGTTTACAAAATCATCAATCTGGTGGGCACCAGCACGGTTTCCTGGGAAGACGCGGCCAAAAACGCCGTGGAGCGCGCCTCAAAAACTTTGGAAGACCTGAGAGTCGCGGAAGTAAGTGAACTGGATATGAAAATCGAAAACGGCAAGGTGGTCGCCTACCGGGCCAGCATCAAGGTGTCCTTCAAGTACAGAGAATGATCCGCGGATAAAACGCGGAAATGAAACCCGGGCCGGAATTTTCCGGCCCGGGTTTTTTATGCCGGCTGCTCCAGCAGTTTACGAAGTCACGGTTCATGACTTGCCGGGAACGGAATGAGCGCCGGCTTGGCAACACTTCCCCTGCCACGTGTCCCTGGCCGCCAGGGTGTCATGGATCGCGGTCAGGGTTTCCTGTTTCCGCATTGCCCACAGCGGCGCCACCAGTTCGGCCGGATGGGGATCGCCGGTCAGCCGCTGCACCACCATGCCGGCGGGCAGCCGCTCCAGCACATCGCAGACCCGGTCGACGTATTCCTGCTGTTCCAGGCAGCGGTAATCACCGCCGGCCAGCATGGCCGCCAGGGGGGTATCACGGACCACGTAGAGCAGATGGATCTTGATACCGTCGATTCCCAGCGCCGCGATGGCCTCGGCGGTATGGATCATGTCCGCGGCCGTTTCCCCGGGCAGGCCCAGAATCATGTGGCCGCAAATTCTGATGCCGCGGTTCCTGGACATGGCGATGGCTTTTTGAGCGCAGGCAAAATCATGCCCCCGGTTGATCACGGCCAGGGTCCGGTCGCACGCGGACTGCACCCCGACCTCCAGCCAGACCAGGAAGCGGTCCGTGTAGCTCTCCAGCAGGGCCAAAACGTCAGGATCGATGCAGTCCGGCCGGGTGCCTACGGACAGGCCGACAATGTCCTCTTCGGCCAGGGCCTCGTCATACATGGCCTTCAACTTTTCCAGGGGCGCGTAGGTGTTGGTATAGGCCTGAAAATAAGCGATGAATTTCTGGGCGCCGAACCGCCGGGACAGCACCTTCCGTCCGTTTCGGATTTGCTCGGCGATGGACAGGCCGGCGGCATGGGCGCCGGTTCCCGACCCGCGGTTATTACAGAAGATGCAGCCGGATGACGACAGGGTGCCGTCGCGGTTGGGGCAGGAAAACCCGGCGTCGATGGTGATTTTGTGGATCCGGCACCCGAACACGGACCGGAAATAGGTATTCAGATCGTAATAGCGCTTATTCTCCGTCATCTGCTTGACCTGCCCCTGATTCCCGTATAGGTTATTACCCATATTTTGAGGCTCTTCTCCGATTAAATCGGCACACAGGGTTCAAGGATTCAAGGGGCCGAGGGGTCGAGGGTGTGGTGTTTCACTTGAACCCTTGGCCCCTTGAATCCTGGAACCCTTTTTCCCAACTGAATTGAGGCTGAATCATTTCTTTAAATGTCCACTATAAAACATATAGCGCCTAAACGCCATGACATCATCGTCGTCGGCGCCGGCCACGCCGGCTGCGAGGCGGCACTTGCCGCCGCCCGGATGGGATGCAGTGTGCTGCTGCTGGCCATCGACCTGGACAAGGTGGCGGTCATGCCCTGCAGTCCCTCCATCGGCGGCACGGCCAAAGGACAGCTGGTCAGAGAAATCGACGCCCTGGGCGGCATGATGGCCCGGGCCGCGGACCTGACCGCCATTCAGTACCGGACCTTAAACACCCGCAAAGGACCGGCCGTTCAGTCCACCCGCACCCAGAACGACAAGCACCGCTATCACACCGTCATGAAATCGGCCGTGGAAAACCACCCGGGCGTGGACCTCAAGCAGGCCATGGTCGTCCGCCTGATGGTGGAGGACGGCGCCGTCAGGGGCGTGGTCGACCTGTCCGGACACGCCTATCCGTCCTCGGCCGTGATCATCGCCGCCGGCACCTTTCTGGGCGGCCGGGTCCATATCGGATCGGTTTCCTACGACGCCGGGCGGGCCGGCGAATTCGCCGCCGTGGAACTGGCCCGGCAGCTCCGCGACATGGGTTTTTCCACCGGCCGCATGAAAACCGGGACCCCGCCCCGGCTGGACCGGGACAGTATCGATTTTTCCCGGTTCGACCGCCAGCAATCCGACCTCTCGTCCCGGGCCTTTTCATTTTCCGGGTCCGGACCGGTCATGCCCCAGATCGCCACCTTCCTCGGCCACACCCGGCCGGAGACCGCCGACCTGGTCCGGCGGCATCTCAAGCTCTCGTCCCTTTACGGCGGCTATATCACCGGCGTACCGGCCCGGTACTGCCCCTCTTTTGAAGACAAGGTGGTCCGCTTCCCGGAACGGGAAACCCACCACGTCATCCTCGAGCAGGAAGGGCTGGAGACAAAAGAAGTCTACGCCAGCGGACTGGGCAACAGCCTGCCCCTGGAAATTCAAATTCAGGTCGTCCGCTCCATCGACGGGCTGGAAGAGGCCGTTATCATGCGGCCGGCCTACGCCATCGAATACGATTACATCAATCCCGTTCAACTCCGGCCGACCCTGGAGACCAAACGGGTCTCCGGCCTCTATCTGGCCGGGCAGGTCAACGGCACCTCGGGTTATGAGGAAGCCGCGGCCCAGGGGCTTTGGGCCGGGATCAACGCCGCCTGCAAGATCCAGAAGCGGCCGCCCTTTGTTCTGGACCGGTCCCAGGCTTACATGGGCGTCATGGTCGATGACCTGGTGACCCGGGGGACCATCGAGCCTTACCGCATGTTCACGTCCCGGGCCGAATACCGGCTGATGCTGCGGGAAGACAACGCCGAACTCCGGCTGTCTGAAATCGGACACGACCTGGGACTGGTAGACGCCGAAACCGTGGGGAAGGTAAATGAAAACCGGCGGCGAATGGAAGCGGAAATTTCCCGCGTCCGCAAAACCGTGATCAAACCTTCGGAAACAGTCGACCGGCACCTGGCGGCGCGCGGCGTCCCGGCCTTAAAGACCGGCACGTTTCTGGAACAGCTGCTCAAGCGGGCGGAACTAACCTATGCCGACATCAGCGCCCTGGCCCCGCCCCCGGAACCGGTCTCCGGGGAGGTCGCCCGGCAGGTCGAAATCGAAATTAAATACGAAGGGTATATCTCCCGGCAGTTGCGGGAAATCGAAAAATTCCGGGATATGGAAAAACAGAAAATCCCGGGTGATTTCGACTACGCCGCCGTTCCTGGATTGTCCGCCGAATTAAAAGAAAAACTGTCGACCGTCCGGCCCGTTTCCCTGGGGCAGGCCTCCCGCCTCGACGGCATGACCCCGGCGGCCCTGTCGGTGCTGATGATGGTGCTCAAGACGGTATCCAGAACGCGGCCGTCAAAAGCATCCGGGGATTGATAGAGGACTCGCGGCCCGGGATGCCAAAAAAGCCTGCTCTTCGGGAAAATGCGAGCCTTTCGGCCCTGCCCGACCTTTTTAATGATTTTTTTCTTGACATATATGAGCATGAGAATATTATAGCCAGATTATTCTGACAGCAGGAGAGAATGAACGTGAAAAAATATACTTACAGCGCAAAAGCATCGGACAATTCGGACAACTGGTATGTAGTAAACGCGGACGGCCGCGGTCTGGGGAGAATGGCAACGGAAATCGCCCGCCGTCTCCGCGGAAAACACAATCCCCTGTTTACCCCGCATGTGGATACCGGGGATTCCATTATCGTCGTCAACGCGGAAAAAATCACCCTGACCGGCCGGAAATGGGACGAAAAGATCTATTACCGCCACAGCGGTTATATCGGCGGCCTTAAATCCGTTACCGCCAGGCAGCTTCTGGAAAAGAAACCGGAAGATCTGGTCATTAACGCCGTCAGGGGGATGCTGCCCAAGAATCGCCTGGGCCGTGACCTGCTCAAAAAGCTGCGGGTATACGCCGGGCCCGACCATCCCCATGAAGCGCAGCAGCCGAAGCCATTGGAAATCTAATTGCCGCAATCTTTCTTTTTGAGGAAACAATGCAAGAGAACATAATTTACGCCACAGGCAAACGCAAATCCGCCATCGCCCGAACCTGGCTCAAGCCCGGCAACGGGAAAATCACCGTCAACGGCAGAACCGCCGATGAGTATTTCCCTATCTTTGCGGTTCAGAAGCTTCTCCGCTCCCCGCTGACCTTTACCGAAAACGCCGACAAATTCGACATAGACGTCAGAGTGACGGGCGGCGGCATCACCGGGCAGGCCAGTGCCGCCCGGCACGCTATCAGCCGGGCCCTGACCATCTTCCAGGCGGACCTGCGGCAGCCCCTCAAGGCAGCCGGATTCCTCAAACGCGACGCCCGCGTCAAGGAACGGAAAAAGTACGGCCAGCGCGGTCCCCGGGCGCGGTACCAGTTCTCCAAGCGCTAATTTCCCTTACTATTATTTATCGCCACCAAGGGCGACGGCTCCGGCCATCGCCCTTTTTTATTTCCTTTGCCGGTTCATCTCCAGTTTTATTGCCGTCGTAAAAAATCGGGGTTGGTCGTCCTGTCATTTCGACCAAAGGGAAAAATCTCATCTGTCCAATATGTTATATTTTAGAGATTTCTCGCTACGCTCGGAATGACATTGTTCGGTTTCTTTCCGTTCTTCCTTGTCCGCGAGCCGGATTTGCGTTATAAAAAGTGAATCGGAGTCACAAAATAACGTTATGACCACGTACTTTATCAGGCGACTGCTGCTGGTGGTCCCGACCTTTTTCGGGGTCACCGTCCTGGTGTTCTGCGTCACCCGCTTTGTGCCCGGCGGGCCGGTGGAACGCATGATCGCCGAATCCTACCGCCTGCAAAGCATGGAAGCCGGTCCCGGACGCCGGGACGGCAGCCAGCCCCTGTCCCGGGAACAGATCGAGTACCTGAAACAATATTACGGGTTTGACAAACCGGTGCTGGTAGCCTACGGCCTCTGGATGAGCAGGGTGCTCCGGGGCGACCTGGGCACTTCCACCCGATACTACGATCCGGTCTGGGAAATGATCCGGCAACGCATCCCCATCTCCCTTTATTTTGGTATTCTTTCCCTGATCCTGATTTACGGGGTCTGCATCCCCCTGGGCATGGCCAAGGCCGTCCGTCATAAAAGCGGGTTCGACAACATCTCCTCCCTGGCCGTTTTTACGGGGTACGCCGTTCCCGGATGGGTACTGGGCATTCTGCTGCTGATGCTGTTCGCCTCCCGGTGGGATATTCTTCCCCTGGGCGGACTGACCAGTCATGGCTTTGCCGGCCTGTCCCCGGCGGAGAAAATCCTGGATATCGCCCGGCACACGGTTCTCCCCCTGACGGCCTACGTCATCGGATCCTTCGCGGTCATGACCTTTCTGATGAAAAACACCCTCATGGACAACCTCTCGGCCGATTACGTCCGCACCGCCATCGCCAAGGGGTTGTCGTTCAGGCAGGCGGTCTTCGGCCATGCTTTGAGAAACAGCCTGATCCCCATTGCCACCAGTTTCGGCAATAACATTTCAGTTATACTGAGCGGCTCCTTTCTCATTGAAAGCGTCTTTAATATCAACGGCATGGGCCTGCTGGGCTATGAATCGGTCCTGGAGCGGGACTACCCGGTGGTCATGGGCATCCTGGTCATCTCGTCCCTGCTGTTTCTGATCGGCAACATCCTGTCCGATATCTGCGTCGCCATGGTCGACCCGAGGGTGCGTTTCCAATGATCACCATCAGCCCGTTAACCACCAAAAAAATCAGGCGATTCAAGTCCCTCCGGCGGGGGTACGGCTCCCTGATCCTGTTTGGCGGGCTGATCCTGCTCTCCCTGGCGGCCGAGCTGGTCATCAGCAACCGGGCATTGGTCGTCTGTTACGAAGGAAAATTCTTTTTCCCCACTTACGGCGACATGATTCCCGGGACGGTCTTCGGTCTGGACTATGCCTATGAAACCAGTTACCGGCAGCTGGCCGAGCGCTTTGCCAGCGAAAAGTCGGGCAACTGGGTGCTGATGCCGCCGGTGCCTTACAGCCCCTATGAAAACGACTTTATTGCCGGTCATTACCCTCCGTACCCGCCGTCACTGGCCCGGAAACACTTCCTGGGCACGGACACCGCCGGCCGGGACGTGCTGGCCAGGCTGGTCTATGGTTTCCGCATCGCCGTGTTTTTCTCCTTTGCCCTGCTGGCCGCCTCTTACGTCGTGGGGGTGGCCCTGGGCAGCGCCATGGGCTACTTTGGAGGAAAGTTCGACCTGTTTGTCCAGCGGCTCATCGAGATCTGGAGCAACATGCCCCTGCTGTATGTCATCATTATTATCTCTTCGGTGGTCGTGCCCAGCTTCTTCATGCTGCTGATCATCATGGTGACCTTTGACTGGGCCGGCCGCACCTGGATCATGCGGACCGTCACTTACCGGGAAAAGGAACGGGATTATGTTCTGGCCGCGCGCTCCCTGGGCGCGTCCGATGCCCGGATCATTTTCTCCCACATCCTGCCCAACACCGTTTCCATCATCGTCACCTTCGCCCCCTTTTCAGTGGCCGAGGGCATCATCGCCCTGACCTCCCTGGACTACCTCGGGTTCGGCCTGCCCGCTCCCACGCCCAGCTGGGGGGAACTGCTGCACCAGGGCTGGGCCAACCTGAGCGCCTGGTGGATCGTCTGCTCGGTGGTAGGGGCCATGATTCTCACCCTGACCCTGGTGACCTTTATCGGCGAGGCGGTGCGGGAAGCCTTTGACCCGCGGATGCATACGGTTTATGAATAGAAGTAAGCAGGCTTTGGAAAAGTGTTTTTGTTCGCGCCCCGACCCTTCCGGGGCCGACATTGTTTCGTCACCCCGGCCCCCGAGCCGGGGTCCAGGAAAGATAAAGAATATCAGTTTTACACTGGATTCCGGGTCAAGCCCGGAATGACGATGTAAAGACTTGTGAGGAATAATATAAAACGATCCTGAATGTCATTTAGGATGTCCTGATGATAATCAGTAAATCACAAATTGACGACATAATGACTTCATGGGAAGCCGCTCCGGTGAGCGCCTTTTGAGCCTGTTGGGAAATAGTCGGTTACAACCGGGTGCGTCAAGAATTTCTCGCTGTTTGAGGGCGAAGCCCGAGTTCGAGAAATTCAGCGGCCGGTTGTAACCGACCCCAAAAGGGTCACGGCGCGAACCAGAGTGGCTCCCATGAAACCACTAAAGTTATTCCGGACAGTTAACAAAAACGAACGAAACGGGATAATACGTTGAAAGGGACAACTGATATGAAGAAGCCCAGAATCCTTTTACTCATCCTGCTGGCACTGTCCATGACGCTGATCAGCGCCTGTTCAACAGACAAGGACAAAACCCAGGCCCAGGCCCCGCCGGCGGAACCGCCCAAGCCCCTGCTGTCCGTTCCGGCCCCTTTCCGGGCGCCCATCGACCCCGCCGGCCCGCCGCCGGGCCTCCAGTGGCTGACCAACGAAAGCGATCCGGTTTACGCCTCGCCGGAAGCGGCCAAGGGCGGCGTCCTGCACCTGGCCGTCACCGCCTTTCCCCTGACCTTCCGGGTGGTGGGACCCGATTCCAACAGCAGTTTCCGCAGCGCCATCCTGGACAACCAGCTTTCCCTGATCTCGGTCCACCCCAACACGGAAAACATCATCCCGGAAATCGCCACCCACTGGGCCTTCGGCGACGACAAGAAAACCATGTATTTCAAGCTCAACCCGGAAGCCCGCTGGTCCGACGGCGTACCGGTGACCGCCCACGACTTCGCCTACACCCTGGAGTTCATGCGCTCCAAACACATCGTCGCCCCCTGGTATAACGATTATTACACCCAGGAGATCGACCGGGTAATCGTGTATGACGACCACACCCTGGCGGTTGTTTCCACCAAGGCCCAGCCCGATCTCCACCTGTCCATCGCCCTGTCCCCCACGCCCGGCCATTTTTACGGCGAGTTGAACGAGGGTTTTACCCAGGACTTCAACTGGAAAATCGCGCCCAACACCGGCCCATACCAGATAACCAATTTTGAAAAAGGAAAGTTTGTCGAATTCACCCGCAAGGCGGACTGGTGGGGCAAAGACCAACGCTACTTCCAAAACCGCTTCAACGTCGACAAGGTCGTTTATACCGTGGTCAAGGACTACAGCATGTCCTGGGAGTATTTCAAAAAGGGGCAGGTGGACGTGTTCGGCCTCACCGTGCCGGACTACTGGTATGAAAAGTCAAAAACCCCGGTGGTGGACAACGGCTATGTGAATAAAATCTGGTTCTTCAACGACACGCCGCGATCGGCTTCCGGCCTGTGGCTCAACCAGGACAAACCGATCTTCGCGGATAAAAACGTCCGATACGCCTTTGCCCACGCCATGAACATCGAAAAGGTCATCGACACGGTGCTGCGGGGCGACTATTTCCGCCTGGAGCAGGGCTTTGTGGGGTACGGGGATTATACCAACCCGGATGTCAAGGCCCGGCGGTATGACCTGGAAAAGGTCGCGGCCTGCATGAAGCAGGCCGGCTGGGAACGGGGCAGCGACGGCATCTGGCAGAAGGACGGCAACCGCTTTTCCGTGGACGTCACTTACAGCAGCGAGGATCACACTCCGCGGCTGGTGGTTTTGAAAGAAGAGGCAAAAAAAGCGGGCGTGGAGCTGAACCTGCGTCAGCTGGATCCCGCCGCCGCCTACAAGCAGGTCCTGGAGAAAAAGCACGACGTGGCCTGGATGGGCTGGAGCACCTCCCTGCGGCCCCAGTACTGGGAGCATTTCCATTCGGTCAACGCCCACCAGCCCCAGACCAACAATATTACCAACACCGCCGACCCGGAAATGGACCGGCTGATCGAAGCCTACCGCAACAGCCTGGACGCCCGGGAGCGGCAGGAATTGTCCAGGCGAATCCAGGTTCTCATTAACGACGCCGGCTGCTTTGTGCCGACCTTCATGGTGCCTTACGTGCGGCAGGCCTGCTGGCGCTGGTGGCGCCTGCCCCAGCCGCCGGGGACAAAACACACCGAGGATCTGTTTGATCCGTTTAACGACGTCACGGGCGGCCTGTTCTGGTTCGACCAGAAACTATACGAGGAAACCCGTCAGACCATGAAGGACAACCTTCCCCTGCCGCCCGTGACCATCGTCGACAAGACCTTCCTGGCCGGGGAGAAATAACGTCCTTGGAAAATCGACCGCTCCTGACCGTTGACGGTCTGACGACCTCCTTTGAAACCGAGGCCGGCCGCCTTCCCGCCGTAGACAACGTTTCTTTCCGTGTCAACCGGGGAGAAATGCTGGGACTGGTCGGCGAATCCGGCTGCGGCAAGAGCGTCACCGCCCTGTCGGTCATGCGGCTGCTGCCCAAACCCGCGGGCCGCATCGACGGCGGCCGGATCCGGCTGGACGACATCGACCTGATCCGTCTGCCGGCCGAAGAGATGCGGCATATCCGGGGCGGCCGGATCTCCATGATCTTTCAGGAACCCATGACGGCCTTGAACCCGGTGCATTCCATCGGCCGGCAGCTGCGGGAGGTGTTCCGGCTTCATGAAAACCTGCGGGACCGGCGCCGGGCCGATGAAAAAGCCGCCGGCCTGCTCAAGCAGGTGGGCATTCCCGATGCCGGGCGGCGGCTCTCGGAATACCCGCACCAGATATCCGGCGGCATGCGCCAGCGGGTCATGATCGCCATGGCCCTGGCCTGCGATCCGGAACTGCTCATCGCCGACGAACCCACCACCGCCCTGGACGTGACCATCCAGGCCCAGATCCTCGACCTGATCAGGGGACTGCGGCAACAGAGGAACCTGTCGGTGCTGCTGATCACCCACGACCTGGGCGTCATCGCCGAGACCTGCGACCGGGTCTGCGTCATGTATGCCGGGAAAATCGTGGAAACCGCCGACGTGCTGGCCCTGTTCCGCGCTCCGGCCCATCCTTACACGCAGGGGCTGCTGGCGTCCATTCCGAGGCTGGAGAGCGAAAGGAAAACGCCCCTGGCGGTCATCCCCGGCATGGTCCCCGCCCTGTCCGAACTGCCGCCGGGCTGCCGCTTCCAGAACCGCTGTTTCCGGGCGGAAGACATCTGCCGCGTCGCTGAACCGCCCGTCATCACCGTGGCCGACGGCCATTTCGCCGCCTGCCATTTCGCCGTACCGGAAGGAAAACAGCATGCCGCCGCGACCTGACCCCCTCATCGACGTCTCCGGGCTGAAAATGCATTTCCCCATTCACGGCGGCCTGTTCCTGCGCCGGATCGGCGCCGTTCACGCCGTGGACGGTGTCTCCTTTTCCATCTTTCCCGGCGAAACCCTGGGGCTGGTGGGCGAATCCGGCTGCGGCAAGACCACCCTGGGCCGGTGCCTGCTGCGTCTCCACAAGCCGACGGCCGGCCGCATCCTTTTTGCCGGACAGGACATGGCGGCCGTCAGCCGCGCCGACCTGCGGCGCCTGCGCCGGCACATCCAGGCCATTTTCCAGGATCCTTACGAATCCCTCAACTCGCGTCACACCGTCGGGTATATACTGGAAGAACCGCTGAAGATCCATGCCGTGGGGGATAGAAACTCCCGAAAACGGGAAGTGCGGGCGCTGCTCGACCGGGTCGGCCTGCCCGCGGCCGCGGCCGACCGTTTTCCCCACGAGTTCAGCGGCGGTCAGCGCCAGCGGATCGGCATCGCCCGGGCCCTGGCCCTGAACCCTCGGGTGATCATCTGCGACGAGCCGGTCTCGGCCCTGGATGTCTCCATCCAGTCACAGATTTTAAACCTGCTGCTGGAGCTGCAGCGCGAAGCCGGGTTTACCAGCCTGTTCATCGCCCACGACCTGGCCGTGGTCCGGCATATCTCCGACCGGATCGCCGTCATGTACCTGGGGAAAATCGTGGAACTGACCGACGCCGAGGCCATTTACCGGGCCCCCCGCCATCCTTACACCCGGGCGTTGATATCGGCCATCCCGGTACCGGACCCGGCCGTTTCCGGAAAAAAGCAGGTCCTGACCGGAGACGTGCCCTCGCCGTCGGCTCCGCCGCCGGGCTGCCGCTTTCACACCCGCTGTCCCCACGTCATCGATCGCTGCCGGATTGAAGAACCGATGCTGCTGCCGGCGGACGCCGCCGCAAACGACACGGATCACCTGGTCGCCTGCCACCGGGCCGGAGAGATATAGAGGGAAACGGCCGGCCTATTCCCCGGCGCCGGCCAGGGCCTGCTCGAAATCGGCGATAATGTCTTCCACGTTTTCAATGCCGACGGAAAAACGGATCAGCCCGTCCTTGATGCCCAGTTCCTGGCGCTCGGCCTGGGTCTTGTCATAATAGCTGACGGTGGCCGGATGCGTGATCAGGGCTTCCACCCCGCCCAGGCTGGGGCCGATGCTGGCGATCTGGAGCCGGCCCAGGAAATCGAGCACATACTCCTTGTCATCTTTGACCTCGAAGGTCACCACCGCGCCGAAACCCTTCATCTGGCGTTTGGCCACATCGTGATGCTGATGGCTGGGCAGCCCCGGATAGTAAACGCGCCGGACCTGGGGGTGTTTTTCCAGGTACTCGGCCACGATCTGCCCGCTCCGGTTCAGCCGCTCCATGCGGAGTTCAAAGGTTTTCAACCCCCGGATCAGGAGGTAGGAGGAGTTGGGATCGATCACCCCGCCGGTGATTTTCAGGTATTCACGGATACGGCCGGTCAGTTCCAGATTATTGCCCAGCACCACTCCGCTCAGCAGGTCGTTATGCCCGCCCAGATACTTGGTGGCGCTGTGGATGACGATATCGACCCCGAACTCCAGCGGTTTCTGGTTGTAAGGCGTGGCAAAGGTGCTGTCGGAAATCACCAGGATGCCCCGCTTCTTGTAAATCCCCATCAGCCGTTCCAGGTCCATGATGTTCAGGTAGGGGTTGGTCGGTGACTCGGAGAAAAACAACCGGGTATTCGGCTTGATCGCCTTTTCCATGGCCTCGTAATCACACATCTTGACGATAGTGCACTCGATGCCGAAGTCCTTCAGGCAGGTCAGGCAGAATTCCAGGGTCCGGCGGTAGGCGTCATCGGTGATGATGATATGATCACCGGTCTTGAGCAGCGCGAACAGGGTGGTGGTGATGGCGCTCATGCCGGATGAAAACAGGATGGCATCTTTGGCGTCTTCCAGGGCCGCCAGTTTCTTTTCGGCCGCCAGTTCAGTGGGATGGCCGTAGCGGCCGTATTCAAACCGGCCGATAACCCCTTCGGCCAGCTTGCGGACCTCCTCGACTCCTCTGAAGATAAAAGTGGATGACTGCACAATCGGCGTGGTCACCGATCCGTATTCATTGTAGCGGACTTCGCCGGCATGGACGGACAGTGTCGATATCCCCTGTTTATTCGTATTTCCCATGGATACCCCTTTCTTCTTGCGACAGATGACCGGCCTGCCGGGATTCCGGCGACCGGAGCGATCAATTCCCTGGAAATATAACTGAAACCGTGCCTTCCCTCAAGGATTAATTTGGGCCTCCTCCGGCCGGACAATAATACGAACGCACCGGGAATCAGCCAGGTACCGGCGGACCAGGCCCGTCATTTCATCCGTCGTCACCGACTGGTAGTCATTGATGAAATTCCGGCTCCAATCCAGTCGCTCCGGATGAGACCGGCACCCGGACAGGACGCTGCGCAGCCAGTAGTCGTTGGTTTTGACCAGTTCCCGGATGCCGGTCAGAATGGGCTCCCGGGCCCGCTCCAGTTCTTCCGGCGTGACCCCGTGGTCGGCCAGATCGGCGGCAATGGCCCGGATCCGGTCAATGACCGCTTCTTCCGCCCCGGGCTTGATTTCAGCCGCGGCGTGGAACACGCCGTAACCCGGGTAGGCCTGGGAGGGGTCATGATAGGCATACTGGCTGTAAGACTGGCCGTCCTCTTCCCGGATAATCCGGCGCATGCGGTCGGAAAAAACGTGCGACAGCACCATGAACCGCCGTGTCCGCCCGATATCCCAGAAATCATCGGTGGGCCAGGCGACTTCGACATAGGCCTGGGGAATTTTCGTCGGCACCGTCAGGGTTTTCGCTTCGCCGGCCGGGACCGCCGGGTTTTTACGGGAATCCGGTCCCGGGTTGGCGTGGACCGGCTGCGTCCGGCCGCCGAAATAAAGCGCCGCGGCCTCCTCGACTTGGGACGGATCAAAATCCCCTGCCACGGATATTTCCGGCAGCGACTGCTTCAGGGCTTCGGCCATCCAGGACCGGATGTCATTGAGGCTGACCTTTTCAAAGGCGGTAAAATCGGGCGGCAGCCCGAACCGGGAGTCACCCCCGGCCAGGAACCGGTCGCCTTCCAGGGGCATGGCCCCGGCAATGGTCTGCCGCAACTCGTCATGCTCCTGCCGGAACCGGTCCAGGGTCAACAGGTAAGCCTCCTCCCGGCAGGTCCAGTCGTTAAAAAAAGCGTAAAACAGCTGAAACAGCAGCCGCACTTCGTCCGAAGCGCACGAGCCGGTGACCAGGAACCGGTCCTCCTCCACGGAAAAAGCGATGCCCGCCTTTTTACCGGCCAGGGCCAGCCGCATTTCTTCCTTTTTCATGCCGCCGAAGCCGCTCTCGTTGACTGTTCCTTCGCCCAGTTCGCACAGGGCCGGCAGGTTCTCCGGCTCGGCCGATTCACCCCGCCCGAAACGGATCTCGGCCACGACCTGGTTGACTTTAAAATCGGTCTTCTTCATGTTCAGGCGGACCTGGTTTTCAAAATCAACCCGGGTAACACCGATATCCGCGTCGGTAACTTCCCGGGATACCCGGCCTTTTGTTTGCGGATCCGGCAGGTAGGGGAAAGCCTGCACGGCCTTTTCCTCCGGCTTCTGAACGGACGTTTTCAGGCTGGCCTCATAAACCGACCGGATGTTCTCCTCCGGCCCGGCGTCTCCGCCGATGACTGCGTTGCCGGTGACAAGAATCTGCCGGGCATCCGGCTCCCAGGTCTTCACCAACGCCTCATGGAGCATCTCCGGTGTCAGGGCTTGGGCCACCGGCGCCAGCAGATCCCGCTCCTGTTCCGGTGACTGGAACACCCGTTCCTGGGCCAGGCTCATGACAATCTGGCCGGCCAGGGCTTCGCTTTCCCGGGTCGGCGCCTGCCGCACGGCCCGGTCCATTTCCGCCAGGGACTCCCGCCTGACACGGTCCACTTCGGACCGCGTAAACCCGTGGACCAGCGCGGCCCTGATCACCTGTTCCACCGCGGTCAAGGCGCTCTCCCATTGATCCGGCGCGGCCGTAGCCGATATCGAGGCATATTCATAATGCTGCATCGCCCGGCCGGCCGAGGCCACGGCCGACGTGAACGGCGGATCCGGGCTTTCCTCCAGCTCATTGAGCCGGTAGTTGACGATGCGATAGGCCATATCCCGGACAAACCGTCTTTTCTTCTCTTCCGCCGAGTCCGGCGGTTGCGGCGCCTGAATCAGCGTCTCCAGAGACACTTCCGTGGCGCCGGCCTCTTTTTCATAATGATACAGGGCCGTCACGCCCTTATGCGCGGTGGTTCCGATATCCGGAACGGGCGCTGCCGGCGCCCTGGTGTTCATGGCCGCGAAGGCGGCCCTGAGTTCCGTTACGGCCGTGTCCGGGTCAAAGTCACCCGCCATGACCAGGGTCATCCGTTCCGGACGGTACCAGGTATCGTAATAAACTTTCAAATGATCCCGGCCGGCGGTCTGTAAAACCTCGTCAACACCGATGGGATAGCGCCTGACCAGTCGGGAACCGGCCAGTTCAAAGCCAAGCGAGGCCGTGAACGTCCGGTAAGAGACCGTATCCCGTTCACGCTTTTCCGCCAGAATGACGCCGCGCTCCTTTTCCACCTCGGACTCCAGAAGCAGGGCGCCCTGGGCATAGTCGACCATGACCCGCATGGCCTGCCGCAAATGTTCCACGTCTCCGGAGGGCAGATTCAGATCATACACCGTCCGGAAAAACCCGGTCTGGGCGTTGGCATCGTTGCCGAACCCCATGCCGATGGACTGAAAATACTTGACCAGTTCGCCGGGCGGGAAATGCGTCGTCCCATTAAACAGCATGTGTTCCAGGTAGTGGGCCAGGCCCTGCTGATCATCGGCTTCGTGCATGGAACCGGCCTCAATCATCAGGTGCAGAATAACCCGGTTTTCGGGCCGGCTGTTTTTCATCAGTACGTAGCGGAAACCATTCTCCAGCGCTCCGGTAACCAGCGCCGGATCCGGCGGCAGATCACCGGGCTCCGCCTCGGGAGCGGCTGACCGGTCAACCCGACAGAGATCCGGACAGCAGCCGGGAACAGCGACATAACCCGCGCCCCACATCACCAGCAGAAAAACCAGGGCAACCCGCCTGGCAGTCATTTGTCTTAGGTCAGTCAATTGTTTCATGGCAACAAACCCGGCATCTTATCGCACCTTACACCTTAAACCTTGTACCTTAAACCTTACACCTTGGACCTTGCCCCTTGTCGTTAAATCGCGTCCACTTCATCATACATCTCAATAGCGGCGGGCCCGTCCAGCAGGGGCGCCAGTGCCTTGAAAGCCTGTTTGAAATAATCGGTGGAGCTGTGGGCCACCAGGGCCTCGACCCCGGTGTATTTTTCATAAAACAGGAACACGGACGGATCCTGCTGGCTCCGGTTCAGGGTATAGACCAGCGTACCCTCTTCATTCTTCACCTTCGGGATCAACCCCTTCAAAATCCCGGCCACTTCTTCCGCTTTTCCCGCCTGAGCCTTCAGTTTCGCGATAACGACCATTGGACAACCTCCCTTTCCGGTTTTCTTGCGGTTAATCAACACCGTCCTTAAGCCGGTGATGATCCAACTTGCCTTTTTGTCTGTATCATTCAATAATACCATTATAAAAAGGTTCCGGTCACGATGCGATACCGTAACCTTTTTGAAAGATAATTCATAATATATGACAAGAACAGGGAAAAACAACCACCATCCAACGGTTACACCTAAGGGCCTCATGAAAAGCTGAAAATTCAGCGGCGCCCGTACGGATCACGTCTTATGATAATGCTCCCGGTCAGACACACCCCCGGCAGACACTGCGGCAGCACCGGCATCCGCGACCTGGTCAATTTTCACGGCCTTGATTATGATGAACCCCTCTGTTTCGGCATCGGCGCCGGCATGGGATTGTGGTATCTCAAAAGCGGCCGTCTGCCGGCCTCCCGCATGATCCATGTCCGCTCCCTGGATCTGGAAAACCAGTTTTTCACCCGTATCGGGACGCCTTTTGAGTGGCAGTATTATGCCGACGGGGCTGAAAGCGAAACCGCCCTGCGCTCATGCCTGGACAGGGGACTGCCGGCGATCATTCAGACCGACATCTTTCATCTGCCCTACTACGGCTCCAGTACTCACTTTCCCGGGCACCTGATAACCGCCTGGGGGTATGATGACGGTCGGCGTCTTTTTTTCGTTACCGACACGGAGCGTCCGGAAATCCAGGAGGTTCCCTTTGACAACATGAAGGAGGCCCGCTTTTCCGGCGGCGGCATTTTTGATCTGCGGGGAAACCTGTTCGCGCCGGAAACGATCGCCCCGCCGGCCGACCTGCCGGATGTTATCCGCCGGGCCATTGTTTTCAACAGCCGCGTGCTCCTGGATGACGGCAGTGACCTGCAGGGGCTGCGGGCACTGGCCGCCTGGCAGGAAGACCTTGACCACTGGCCCGGCTTTGACGACTGGCAGTGGACCGCCCGTCTGGCCTACCAGATCATCGAAAAACGGGGTACCGGCGGCGGCGGTTTCCGGCTGATGTACCGGGATTTTCTGGCCGCCGCCCGGGCCCTGCTTCCGGGTGTCATAACGTCCGAACTGGTCGAGCGGATGGAACAGACAGCCCTGGCCTGGACGGCCCTGGCCGCTGCCCTGAAAGCGTCTTCGGAAAAAGAGGCCCCGGATTTTTCGGAGGTCAATGAACGACTAAGCCAGGTGCGGGAATGTGAAGCGGCTTATCATGAATCCGCCGTCAGACTGCAATGATGCCATCCGATTCCGTGTATTAAAACCTTTTTGACTTTAGGCCACCTCTCAAAATGGACGTCATGCCGGTTAATCAAGCAGCGCCCTCGTTGAAACGGATAATCGTCACCGCTGTCCTCTTCGGGCTGGCGGTCGCCGCCGGCGAGCTGACCTTCGGCAATCGCGCCTTTCCGCTGAATGTCTGGTATTTTGAAAAAATTGCCGCCTGGAAGTGGAGCCTGCCCGTGCACCTGGCCGGCTTCCTGTGGCTTCTGGCCTGTGAGCGGGTGCTCAAAAACCGCCCGGCCCCGGCGCCAATCGCCCTGGCCTTCCTGTTCTTCCTGGCCGGCGAAACAGCCAACTGGTATGTCCTGAAATTATTTGAATATGCCGGCGACGGGCCGGTGGAAAAAGCGCTTTCCTTCTGGATCGTCATGGCCATGTACGCGGGCCTGTGCGCCGGCGCTATCCTGATGCTGCGGGCCCCCGACCGGCAGGAAGGATGAACGGATTTGAACGGAAAAGCGGCAGCGTCCGTGGGCAGATACAGTAGAATGGAAGAGGCCCCGGGAGAAATCCCCCCCGAAGCGGCCGGCCTTGACGACCGCACACCGGGGGGCGTCTACCTCTGCCAGGTCGGCCCGGCGGTTTCCTGCGGGGCCTGCTGCGGTCTTTACAATGTCAGGGACCTGTCCCGGGAAAGCCTGACCCGGATGCTCGCCGAGCGGACCGAACGGTTTTCCCAGGTGCCGCGGACCATCGAGGCCATTGACCGGTTCGGGGGTGACATGCTTCACGCCGAAGATGAAAGGCGGCCCATGAAAGACTTCCACCATTGTCCTTTCCTGGGTCTGATCGGCTCTGAAAAGGGCACCGTGGGCTGCCTGCTCCACCCCCTGGCCGACGGTAATGCCGGCATCGACTGGCGGGGCTTGAGCTACTACGGGGCCTATGCCTGCGCCACCTATTTCTGCCCCGCCTGCCGTGATCTGGCCCCGGCCCGTAAACGGCTGATCCGGCAGGCGGCCGACAACTGGTACGACTACGGGCTGATGATCACCGAGACCGACCTGCTGGACGCTTTTTTCGACCAGGTGGAAAACCGGCTGGGCAGGCCGCTGGACGACGCCGATTCCAGGCCGGAATCCGACGCCTGCGGCCGGATCAGAGAATTCCTGGCGGTCAAAGCCACCTGGCCCTTCCGTGATCCCGACCGGTTCCGCGCGGCCAACTTCTTTTTCGACAAGAAAGATTATCAGCCGCCGGCCATCGATTTCAAAGGGCTGGGCGTAGACGGCTCGCCCTGGGCGCCGGTGCTGACCGCCCTCTGGTCGGCCTTGCCCGGCCTGGCGGCCTTAAGACAGGCCGAGGTCCTGCTGAACCGGATGGCCGACGCCGCGGCAGCGGCCCTGGAAAGATAAGGGGGAAAGATTATGATCACAGAGGTTACTGACAGACGCCATTTCAACGCCGCCGGTTTGAAAAGCGGCGTCATTCATGTCGCCGCCCTGTTGATTCTGGGCATGCTGCTGGCCGGCCAGGCCATGGCCTACGATTTTGCCGATGCCGTCCGGGACCTGGACCCGGAAGGGAAAGGCCGGGACGTTTCCATCCGGTACATCCATTTCCTGCAGCGGTTTGTCAGCCTGGCCGACAAGGATGAAAACGCCCGGGCCGTTTTTCATCTGATCCGCGAAGCCTTCATGAACTTTGACCTGTCCCGGCTCTATAAAAGCGATTATTTCACCCAGTGGGAAAACGGGTTTTACGGCATCTCCGTCCTGGGGGACATCTGTCCGGAGCGGATCGATCTGGCCGCCATCCCCCATGAACAAATGGGGGACGCCTGCCTGGACGGCAAGGGTTTCGGCAGCTTTACCGGCGAATTCGCCATCCGGAAGAATCTCAATCCGCCCGCCGGCCGCCTGTCGGATACCATTACCGCCAATGGGACCTGGCTTTCCGGTGATATCAGCTGGGTCCACATCACCCGGCTGCTGGACAACCTGATGATGGTCATCGATCCGGACAACCTGGACCTGCTGAGGCGGCAGCGGGGGATCAAACCGGGCGCGTCGTTTGATGTGACGGACGTGTTCCGGGAAACCTTTCCCCGACTGTTCGTCGACATGAAAGTGCTGGAACTGTCCAGTTCGGCGGTCGTCAAAACCGCGGACGGCTGCCGCTACACGGACTTCACCCTTAATGTCGGCTCGGACCCCGACGGCATCGAGGCCCGCTTTCCCCTGGTGGCCAAATTCATGGAAAAAATGAACAAGCACGGATACGCCGAACTGGTCCTGAAAGACAAGCAGGGCCGGACCCTGCTGGAGCTTTTCCTGGGGGCCCAGCGGGACTTCTTCCGGCTCCGGGTCCGTACCCGCGGCGGCATGGTCATCCCCGTGGACACAGCCGCGGACGCGCCCTTCCCGGCCGAGGCTTTTGCCGTCCACCAGTTGGCGAACTATGCCTGGGAGCCCCGCCTCAACATGACCGGCCGGGCCCTGGGGTTGAAAATCGCCATTTCCGACCAGATCATCAGCGGCGAATACGCCACCGACGGATCGACCATGCGCCTGGCGCATAAAATGATCAACAAACCGGAGGTCGAGATATCCGGCGCCGTGCTGGGGATCATCCCCATCAGCGTCATCGACCTGGTCATTCCGGAAACGGTGAATGGACTGGCCAATGATTTTAACACGGTCATGTTCCAGGCCAACCGGGGTCAGGGGACGTTGTTCGAGGCCCAGTGGGATATGCGGGAACCGCAGAGCGGCCGCCTCTGCTGGAAGGCGCAGACGGAACTGCCGGACAATGATTTCATCCGCATCGGCATGAAGTTCTTCGCCCGCATGTTCCTGATGGATGAAAAAACCTTCGACGAATTCCGGCACCTGATATCAGCCGGCATGGAGGCATTTGCGCAGGATCTCCAGTCAATGGAGGTTTAGCGCCGGAAGCGGCCGGCAGGCGGCACCCGATTCGTGTTCCGCTAAATTTTTCTGCTGTCGTAGGCCCAGTTCAGTAACGCCTGTCTCTGCTTCGGCCGGCAGTCTGAATCTCCCGGGCCGCAATGTCTGGTAATCTGAGCCACATGCCGCTTCATTGCCTTCCACCGTTTTATCTGGCGGTCATCATCCGGGCACCTTCTGCCCATGTAGTACCGGCAATACCATTGAAACCAGCCGCGGGGATCTTCATGATAGATCCAGCCTTTTTCCCGCCAGACGGACAGCGGCTGAGAAGCATTGACGCCAAAGAAATTCAACCGGGGGTCATGACGCTCACGGCACAGTCTGGCATGGATGAACCAGTCTTTCGGGAACTCTTCTCCGCAATCGGTCATGTATTTGCCGCCGAAAACCCCCATTGCCAGCATCTGCTTCGGCGTCAACTGGGGAAGAAAATCCGGATGAAAATTGTCCCCGGCAGGAGCCGTCAGGTCATACGAATAATCTTTCTGCATCAGATCATTGACGGTTATTTTTATCTTCATCGTCCTGCCGGTCGAAGGGCGACCGCCAATGGGAGCCAGGGCTTCCATTGACTTTCTTAAAGATGATTAATGTGCGGGTTCCCCCTACTTTTCAAAATCCGACTGTCCTGACTGTCCTTTGGGCTGACTGCTTGTGTGGCGTACGTCTTCGATTATTGACTTAGCTTAGAACTGACAACACGATTAAGGCTGACGCCGGATTCGGCTGCTTGAATAGCCAACTTCCGATGGACATCTGGCGGAATTCTGACCATGAACTTCCCACTGAAATGTTTATTTGCGATAGGTTCAGGAACGGGTTCATTATTTCCGCTCATATCCAGTATAACATCAGATACCAGGTTCCTAATCCCTTTCAGAGCCTTTTCAGGTGTATCTTCAAGCCAGCTTAAACCTGGAAATTCAACACATAAGCCGACATACTCACCGTCATCTTCGGACCATGTCACTCGATATGTATATTTATCATTCTTTGGTGCTTTTTGTGCCATAATTCACCTCCAGCATTTCAAGAGCCAAAAGCACCTGCTTAACCTGGTAGGCTTTGGCTTTACCTTTATCGTTTTGAATATTTATCCCTGGATTACCTTGCCATGGTGTTCGATAAATTCGATGGCTACTTTTCTTCTGCCGCGCCTCACCGAAATAATGATCCCAAATTTTGCATAGTTCCGAAAATCGAACATCTTTCGGGTTCTGTTGCATTTGCTTCAGTATGTCATCTATTTTTGTCATTTCTATTAAAGTATCACTATTGATATCATTGTCAAGAGTTGATTGATTTGGGGACGGTACTTGTTTTCCACACAACGGCGGCCACCACCGGCGAGCAGGGTTTGCGGACTTCGCTAAAGTGAGTTCAACAACAAACTATGCCAAAACCAAGGCGGCCCGCCCCTGCGAGTCCGTGTGAGTGGCGTTGTTATGCCAAAAAATTATTCGTAATGAGTCCACATTCGTATAATCTTAACTGTTTTTTCAGCCTCAAGAACTTGATAGACAAGACGATGTTGAATATTGATGCGCCGGGAATACGCCCCTGATAAATCACCCAATAACTTTTCATAGGGAGGAGGTGTCATAAAAGGATTTTCACGCAAAACCTCAATCAACATCTCTGCTTTTGGTCTTAAACCAGCAGAGGAAATTTTTTTTGCATCTTTTTGCGCTTGCTTTGTGTAAACGATCAGCCACATTACCAATCAAGTTCCTCTGTACACTCCTCGACGGGGGTGGCTAAACCGTCTCGTATTGATTCCCGCATACCTGAAATATTCAGGAGATAAATTGTTTCTTGTATAGAGCGCCAGTCATCCTCAGAGATAAGCACTGCATTACCGCGTTTGCCTTTAATAATTATTGGCTCATGGGACGCAGTGGTTTCATCGATCAGGCCATAGAGTTTTGACCTTGCTTCTGTGGCAGTTAATGTCGGCATGATTTACCTCTTATAATAAAATTTTCGAGCCTATCCATATGTACGTTATTGCGTACGCTTTGTCAAGCTTTTTTAAGATGCTGGTATAACGTCGGCTGCCAGGGGCGACCAGGGTTTCCACCGACTTCCTTAAAGATGTTTATTGTTCAATCCCACCGGTTGTACAAAAAAGCCGACCCTGGTTGTCCCTTTGAGCTTCTTTGTTAGCCCTCATTTTGCAACGCCTCCCAGACTTTTTCAATGATTACCATTGAAGCATCATCCGGGTGGCATCTATTTCCACAGGCATCTTCTCGCAACTGATCATTTCCCCGCCAAAGACCATAGTGGTTTCTGATTCCCGTTCCCCATCCATGATGAAACAGAATAAGATCATCTTTTTTAGTGTTGCGCACGGTTTCCTTGTCTTTGTCGGACAGGGACGAAATGATATCTTTCACAGTTGCATCAACTGTGGTCGGCCAATTGTCTGGACCGAGTGTCTGTTTCTCCGCACTCAATTTTGTTTGTTTCATTGTATCGGCCGGTTGTGCAAGTTCTTTAGTCGGCGTTGTCGAAGCAGCACAACCTGTAAATATGATCAAAAGAAACAAAATACTAAATTTCGTTCTATGCATGTGCATTCGCTATACCGAGGGTTAACGCCGGAATTGTGGGGCCGCCGGGCGCTCCACTGAATAATAACGAAGACCGCCGGCCCCGGCGGTCCCACACCAATGACATGTTATACCAGTTAGAGTACGCCTAACAACAAAATGACAACACAAAATGCAAAGCAAATATTGATTGAGAAGTATAATTTTTTTAATTTTTTATCCCCCGTTGACTTGTATTGCTCAGAACAAAATTTAAAAAATGCAAATCTGGGCGGGTCTAATAAACCTGGCGGTTTGTAGCCTTGTTTTTTCAAGTATTTATAAGTTGTGTAAATAAGCACATAATAAATTATGCCACCCATAAAAAATAGTATCATCGAGATGTTTATTGGCACCATATCCTACATTCTTTAAAGGTTGGTCTTACCCACAAAAAGTGGACACGGTTAATTGGTTGTATCGTTGTTCATATTCATGCGGGCTGACATAGCCAATGGCAGAATGGCGCCGCTGCCTGTTGTAGAACATTTCGATATATTCAAATA
>JBFMDX010000015.1 GCA_040753795.1 Thermodesulfobacteriota bacterium | reverse complement strand
TTTAAGTGATTAAGTGGTTAAGTTTTAAGTGGTTAAGTGATTCAGTGATTAAGTGGTTAAGTCTTAAGTTGTTGGGTGGTTGGAGCGTCAGAGAAAACATTTAAGAGCGACTAAATAATTAGCCGGTTCAACGCGTGAAATATCCGAAATAACTTAATAACTTAATCACTGAATCACTTAAAACTTAACCACTGAATCACTTAAAACTTAACCACTTAATCACTTAAAACTTAACCACTTAATCACTTAAAACTTAACACTTAACCACTTAAAACTTAACCACTTAAAACTTAAAACTTAACCACTTAAAACTTTAAAACTTTAAAACCATGATTCTGTCTGAATATATAACCCGGGAAAGGATTGTCTTTCCGGAAGAGACCGGGAAGCTGGAGGTGATCCGCCGGCTGGTGGACAAGGCGGCATCCCTTGCCCTGATCCGGGACAGGGCCGGTTTCGAGGCAGCCATTCAGCAGAGAGAAGCCATGTCCAGCACCGGCATCGGCCTGGGGCTGGCCATTCCCCATGCCAGGCATTTGGAATCAAATGATTTTTTTATCATTGCCGGAATCACGCGGCATCCGGTAGAGTGGCAGGCCATTGATGCCGCGCCGGTCAGGGCAATCTTTCTCATCGGCGTTCCCGATCACCCATCGGTTATTGCCAATAAAGCCACCGCCCGTTATCTGGATATCATCGCCTCGCTGATGATGCTGGTAAAAATTCCGCGGTTCAGGGACAGGCTTTTTGCGGCCGCCACGCCGGATGACCTGATGGCTGTTCTCGCGGACCAGTCCGGTTAGGCGGTCCATCTCCGCGAATAGTTTGTCCTTGATAAAAAAATAATCGGCAGTAGAATGTGCCAAGAGTTTGCCTTTCAAGGAAATGAATTTATGGCCCGTCGTCATCCCGGCCAGTGAAGCAAAGCGGAACGTGAGCCGGGATCCAGATAAGACGAATAGTATCAGTTTGATACTGGATTCCGGCTTCCGCCGGAATGACGAGGCGGGATAAAATTCATGCCAATATAACAGGAAGCAGCACAACATATGCAACAGAAAAACGACAACGATCAGATCATCGCGCAGGCCATCGACGTCCTGAAGATTGAAGCCGAAGGGATCAACGGCCTGATTCCGCGGGTAGACGAGCGTTTCGCGCGGATGGTGGAGCTGATTTGCGCCAGCCGTGGCCGGCTGGTCATCAGCGGCATCGGCAAGTCGGGTATCGTGGGGCAGAAAATCGCCGCCACCCTCAACAGCACCGGCACCCGGGCCATCTTCCTGCATCCCGTGGAAGCCATGCATGGAGACCTCGGCATGGTCAGCTCACGGGACGTGTTTCTGGGTATTTCCAACAGCGGCGAAACCGAAGAGCTCAACCATTTAATACCGACCATCCGGGAGCTCGGCTGCAAAATCATCGCCTTTACCGGAAATGAAGCCTCACGGCTGGCCCGGATGAGCGACATTATCATCAATGTCGGCGTGGCGCGCGAGGCCTGCCCGCTGGGACTGGCGCCAACGGCCAGCACCACGGCCGTTCTGGCCATGGGAGACGCCCTGGCGGTGGCGCTGATCAATAAAAAACAGTTCAAGGCCAGTGATTTCCAGAAATACCACCCCGGCGGGGTACTCGGCCAGCGATTGGCCTCAAACGTTTCTGAAATCATGTTAAGCGGCGACGCCGTTCCGTTTGTGAACGAAAACACATCGCTGGAAGAAGCCCTGGCGGTCCTGGACCGGCAGCGGCTGGGAGCGGTCATCGCCGTAAAAGGAAAGAATATCTTAAGCGGCATTCTCACGGATGGGGATATCCGGCGACTGGTCATCAGAAAGACCCCGCTCTCCGGGGTATCCCTGAGCAAGGTCATGACCAGAGACCCGCTGTATGTGGTTCCCCAGGATCCGGTATATACCGCCCTGAATATCATGGAACAGCACCAGATCACCGTGCTGCCGGTAACCGACGAGACGAAAATCCTCCGCGGCATTCTTCATCTGCATGATATTCTCGGAAAAGGCGCTTTTTCATTCAACGGGAAGTAACCTATGGAACAATTCAATGTGGATTTTACGTACGCCGACACCCTGGTGGAAAGCCTGGGCGAGGCCAAGATCGACTCGCCTATTCTGAAGGAAGAGGATCTCGATCCGGAGCATGATTTTACCAGTGACAATGACCGGGTGCTGGTCAACATCAACCCGGATATGATCGCGTCCTACATAGAAAAAAACGAGAAGATTCCTTCCTTTGAACTGGCCGGGCCCCGTAAAAAAATTTACTTTGACACCAGCAAGGTCAGATGCGCCATCGTCACCTGCGGCGGCCTGTGCCCCGGCCTGAACGACATCATCCGGGCCACGGTGCTGGAGCTCTACTACCGTTACGGGATCCGGAATATATACGGCATCCGCTACGGGCTGGAAGGGTTCATCCCCAAATACGGCCACGACATGATCGACCTGGTGCCCCAGAACGTCGTCAACATACTCAACACGGGCGGCACCATTCTGGGTTCCTCCCGGGGTCCCCAGGACATCGCCCAGATCGTCGACTCCCTGGAGCGGATGAACATCGGCATCCTGTTCATGGTCGGCGGCGACGGCACTCTCAGGGCAGCCACGAAAATCGCCGACGAAATCACCGAACGGCGGCTTAAAATCAGCGTCATCGGCATTCCCAAGACCATTGACAACGACATCTATCTCCTGGCCCGCTCGTTTGGTTTTGACACGGCCGTGGACATCGCCACCAGCGCCATCGAAAGCGCTCACAGTGAAGCCGAAGGTTATCCCAACGGCATCGGACTGATCAAGCTCATGGGTCGGCACTCGGGTTTCATTGCCGCCACAGCGGTGCTGGCCCGTCAGGACGTGAATTTTGTATTGATTCCGGAAATCGATTTTGACCTGGACGGGCCCAACGGTTTTTTAGCCTCCCTGGAAAAAAGGGTCGTGTCCCGTAAACATGCCGTAGTGGTGGTGGCGGAAGGCGCCGGGCAGAAATATTTTGAGGAGGGCTCCAAAGATCATGACGCCTCCGGCAATGTCCGTCTAAACGATATCGGCCTGTTTTTAAGGGACCGGATCAAGGATCATTTTGCCGCCAAAGGCATCGAGGTTTCCCTCAAGTACATCGACCCCAGCTACATCATCCGCAGCCTGCCGGCCAACGCCAACGACAGCGTCTTCTGCGGTTTTCTGGGACGGGACGCGGTTCATGCCGCCATTGCCGGAAAAACCAAAATGATCGTCGGCAACTGGAACAATCATTTTGTCCATATCCCCATGAAACTGTCGGTGGGAAAACGCAAACAGATCAGCCCCCACGGCAAACTGTGGCGGACCGTACTGGAAGCCACCGGCCAGGGAAATTTCAAGAACAACGGCAAAGGTTAAGGCCGGAAGCGCGACCGAACAAAATGAAGGAAACGATCCCTCCCAGAACCCCGCCGGCATGACAGACGGCAATGGGAATCCCGCACAGGCCGAACAGAAGAAAAGAAAAAAACATCGTCCCGGTAGCGGCCTCGTAAATCGATTTAACCACCACGATCGCCAGGCAGATGAATCCGACCCTGGCGGTTGTTTTATCCCGCATCATCTCCAGGCCGGAAAAGGCCATGAGGCCATGGGCGATACCCGAAAGTCCGCACAAGCCTTGCGAATAAACCTCAGGGGCGAAAATCAGCGGAGCCAGCAACCCGCTGAAGCCGCAGATTCCGACGGTCAACAGCCGCCGGGACGGGCGCTTTTCGCTGAGTCCGGTATATAAAAGAAAAAAAGCGCCGGCATCCAGCAGAAAATGATACCAGGAGACATGCACAAACGGATGGGTCACCAGCCGGTATACGTCTCCGGCCGTGACCCTGTCCCACCTGAAAATCAGAGTGCCGCAGGAATCGCCGGTAATCAGATGAAAATTGCACAACCCGATCAGCCCCAGAAGAATGACCATATCCAGGGGGATGCGAAAAATCGTCATCATCTTATCTCTTTCCATCTTTTATAAAAGCCGGGGCATCCGTCCGGCGGGATGCCCCGGCGGTTTGCGTTCCGTTATTAACGGTTGTTCTTTACGTTCTTCATTTTATGTCTTCTGAGCCAGAAGGCGAACCAGGCAAACAGCGGCCCGACCGGCCCGCCGCCAAAATCGAAGTCCGCCCCTCTGCTGTTGCCTCCACCGGAGGACGGCGGCGTGTTTTGCGCCTGCGGCTGCTGTCCCGGAACGGAAGGAGATGTCTGGACGGCGTTCTTTCCAGGAGAGACCGTCGTCTTCTGGATCGCCTCCTGGGGACCGATGTCGCTCATGGCTTTATCCTTGATCTGATCCAGAAGCGCTTTCCTTCTGGTCTGCGCTTCATGGTCCCTGGCCATCCGGCCGGCGTTGCGCCGTTCAATCTTCCAGCGTTTATATTCCTCGTCGTTTTCCAGCACCAGAAACGAGGTATAGCGGGTGACGATGGAATAGGTTTCCCCGAGCCCGACGATTTCGCCCACCACCCGGCTCTGGTCTCCGGACCGGTCGGCCTCCTTCAGCAACTGGTCGACCCGCTTCCAGGCCCACATGCGTTCAATTTCGGGATTATCAATGTCTTTGTCCGGAAACGTCATGGCAGCCGACTGCTGCATGGCCACGCCCCGGATATTGCCGGTCAGCCGGACATCGGCCGTGCCGCCCTTTTCGTAGCGGCCGTAAACCCGGATGGGGGATCCATGGTAAAGATTGGGCAGCACCCGGGGCTCGACGTCGTACACCTTGACGCCGCCGAAATCAAGCTGCAGGTCGGTCGCCACCGGCCGCATGAGTTTTCTTTTAAACCCCCTGGCCGCGCGTTGGAAGTCGTCACCCCGGGAGATGAAAGCGGCCAGGCCGCCGGAATCATCGGCCATCTGCTCCAGGAGCGGACGGTTGACCTCGTTGCCGATGCCGACGCAGAACACCCGGCTGTTACGCGGCCGGGACTGGATCATCCGCAGCAGGGTCTGCCGTTCTCCCTGCTCGGTCATGCCGTCACTGAGAATGACCACGTTAAGGGTGCGGTCGGGGTCGCTATACTTATAGGCGGTGGTCATGGCCGGAACCAGTTCCGTGTTGCCCCGGGCCTGCTGGGTGGCCATGAAGGCCCGTGCTTCCCCCCTGGCGGCATCGGTGCCGGGTCTTAATTCCCGAAACAGCACCTGGGGCGTGACATTGAACGTCATGACTTCAAACCGGTCGTTTTCGCCGATCTCATCCGTAAAAGCCTCCAGGGCGTTTTTGGAGACGACCAGCTTGCCGTCATTGGCCATGCTGCCCGACACGTCCAGAACGAACACGTAATCCATGCCCGATTCATTGTCCGCCAGTTCCTTGCCGGCGGTGACGGTCAGGCAGAAATAGCCGTCATCCCCCGTCTGCCGGGAAGCAACCAGGTCGATGCCGCTGACGGGCCGGGCCATGTCATAGTTGATCACCACATCCGATTCCAGGCTGCCGCCGGTGCTTTCCAGGCTGGCCACGGCAAAGGTATCCGAATGCCGGGCCACGACAAAGGCATCTTTGTGGCTCGGGCTGGCAAGGTTGGCAATGGGGACAACGGATTTGATCTCCGCGTTGAAGGCGAATCGCCCGGTGGTTTTCGAGTTGATATCCCGGCGGGTGACGGTGGCCAGGGGATAGACGTATGTGCCCTGGTCATGATCAATATCGATTTCCTGATAATAGGTAATACGGACCTTCTGTTCCGCGCCGGCGTTGATGGGGAAAACACGCATTTCAAAGGTCTTGTAGTCGACCTGCTCCAGGAGGCCCGGGTCCCGGCGCTGCTGCTTGTAGCTGTTGTAAATTTCCCGCGCCCGTTCCTTTTCGACCACCTCTCCGACCATCTCCCTGCCGTTGATCCACATGCTGAAATCAGCTACCGAGGCGCCCTTTGGCACCGGGAACGTGTACAGGGCCTCCACCTGGCGCTGTTCCGTGTTCAGAAAAACCTGCGTGACTTCCGTAACGGCAATGCCGTTGTTGATGGTGACATTGACGTCATGTTCCCTGATTTCAAGCACGCCGCCGAAACCGCCGTCCGCGATCAGCAACCCCGCGGCCTCGGCCCTGCCCGTCATCGTCATGGCCCCCAGAAACAGGATAGCGGCCGCCATGGCGCTTGTCATGATGTTGACGCTGTTTCGAATGAATTTTCCGATTTTCATGTCCTTGCCTCCTTTTATTGAATGATGGTTTTAACCGGTTTGCCGGTTCATAAATCAATAAACGTGCCGGAATCGGGTTTTTTATTTAACAACTTGTTTTATAAGAAAATATTATTTTTTTATGGACAAGCGGTGATGTTTATGATACGCAAATTTATGTTCATTTGATGTTTTTAATGTATACAAAAATTGAATAACAGGTGAGTTCATGCCAAAAAACCGACTGACGGCTGACGAGCGAATGTTTTTCCAGCTGGTCCAGCAGGCTGTGCTGGCCAATCCTTTTTCAGAAAAAAGGGCCGAGACCGACATGAAAATCGCCGGCCTGTTTCCCGGCAGCGGACGGACGGAAACAATTGAAAAAGCGATCCGCGAGGTTCGCGCCGGCATCGATCGCCTGCACAGGGCCGGCAGGGGAAAACTGGACACGTATTCCGGCGCCGACCGGGAAATGCTCATGGCCGCCTGCCTCTTTGACGTTTTCCATCTCTTTGTAGCGCAGCTTGACGGCCATATCACCGACCAGGTTAGCGCCGGGGCACGCCCCCTGCCCGTCCCTTTTGCCGGCGATATGCTGAGGCTGTTTGTCGAGCGGGGATTTGCGGAAGCGGAGGCCGTCGGGTTTTTCGCCCTGTGCTTCCAGATCCGACGGGCCTATTTTTTCATTGACCACGGACTGGTGGGCCGCAGCCCCTGCATGAAAAAACTTCGGGAAAGTCTCTGGAACAACGTGTTTTCATGTGACATGGATTTTTACCGGCATCACCTGTGGAACCGGATGGAGGATTTTTCCACCCTCATTCTCGGTGAAACCGGCACCGGCAAGGGAGCCGCGGCCAAAGCCATCGGCAGCAGCGGCTTTATTCCCTTTGATCCGGACCGAAAAAGATTCAGGGAGAGCTTTACCGCCATATTCGTATCCTTAAACCTTTCCCAGTTTCCGGAAAATCTCATTGAATCGGAACTCTTCGGCCACCGGAAGGGGGCCTTTACCGGAGCGGTGGAGGCCCATGAAGGCATTCTCGGCCAGTGCAGCGCCCACGGTTCCATCTTTCTGGATGAAATCGGAGAGGTGTCTGAGCCTGTCCAGATTAAACTCCTTAATGTGCTGGAAGAGCGGACCTTTACGCCGGTAGGCAGCCATGAAATCCGGCGGTTTCAGGGAAGGATCATCGCCGCCACCAACCGCTCCCTGGAGAGTATCCAGTCCGGTAATGTTCTGCGGGACGATTTCTTTTACCGCCTCTGCTCCGATATCATCGAGGTCCCTTCCCTGCGCCGGCGAATCGCTGAAGATCCCGGGGAACTGGATGACCTGCTGACCTATACCATCGAAAAGGTTACGGGAAAGCCGTCACCCGATGTAACCGCCATGGTCAGAAAAATCATCGCCGTCCAGCCGGGCATGGATTACGCCTGGCCGGGCAATGTCCGGGAACTGGGCCAATGCGTTCGCCGCGTCATGTTGAGAAGAAGTTACGGCACACCGGTTTCCGCAGTGCACTTCCCGGAACCAAACGGGTTCTCAAGATTCATTGAGGAAGGAGAACTCGACGCGCGGGGTCTGGTCAGGGAATACTGCCGGTATCTGTATAAAAAATCAGGAACTTATGGTGAAGTGGCCCGGCGGACGGGTCTGGACCGGCGGACGGTGAAAAGCCATGTTGAGGGCACTGCCAAAGCAGCGCGCTGAGGGGTTGGGCTCTTGAGGAGTTGAGTTGTTCAGGGGTTGAGAGGTTTACCGGCCGGCCGCGGGCCCCCCTCCTGCCTCTACGGCGGTGACGACCGTTTCCTCGACCCGGATGAACTCACCGTCCTGAATCATGACCAGGGCGAGCGGCTTGATGACTTCGCCGTTGGAATCAAACGCGGTCACCCCGGTCACCCCCTGAAAACTTTCCATATTTTCAAGCTGTTCAATAATGGAGTCCCGGTAACGAACATCCGGATGAATAAGGATATTCATCAAAATGGCGGCAGTGTCGTACGCCACCGCGGCAACAAAACCCGGCTTTTCGTTAAAGCTTCGTTCATAGCGAAACGAAAAAGACTGTTCCGTTCCCGGCAGACCGGTATCCCAGAAGTCGGCCGGCAGGACCGCCCCCCGGGCAAAGCGGTCGGCCGTGCGGATCAGTTCCGGGCTGTACCATAAATTGGTGCCCAGCAGCAGGGCACCGTCCACGTCATGATAGGCCAGTTGAGGAATAATCATGCCGGCGTTGGAGGGGCCGTCCGGAATAAACAGGGCTTCAAAACCGGCACCGGCCAGCTTTTTTATGGGTTTGGCGAAATCGGTGTCCCCGGGATTGTAGGATTCGAACCCGACCATCCGGCCGCCATACCGGGCAATCTCATCCCGGAATTTTCCGGCGAACACCTGGCCGTATCCCTCGTCGGGATAGAGCACCGCGAATCGGCGCAGTCCCCGGGTCAGGCAGGCATAACGCGCCAGGGTCTCGATCTGCATCCGCGGCGTCAGAAAATTCCGGAAGACATATCGGCCCATGGCCGGGATATCTTCTTCCTGGCATAGGGTGATAATGGGAATGTGAAGGTCTTCCGCCTCCTGAATGGCTTCCCGGAAAGAGTTCAGCGGCCCGATGATGGCGGCGACCTTTTTATCGGCCAGTTCCCTGACAGCGGCCAGGGCCTGCTCCGGGGTTGATCCCGTATCGGCAATAATCAGTTTGATGGGGGGCGCGGTGTCCGTCCGGTTGTTGGCCGCGATCATCTCCTGGAAGGCGAGTTGAATGCCATCCAAAGCCCGTTCACCGAAAAGCCGGTATCCTCCGGTCATGGGCAGCAGACATCCGATGGCATAAAAATCATAAACCGCCTCATCTTCGATCTCCCGCATCATTTCCTCTGCCTTGCCGGCAGCGACGTTTTCCGGATCTTCGGCGACCAGATCGGACAGGCTCATAACCGCCTGATCATAATCTTCTTCCTTAATCTGACGGTCGGCGATCTGACAGGTTAAAACACCTTTAAGATCGGGATCGCTGACTTCGGCCAGAAGTTGCCGCAGGGTCTCCTCCCCCACCTCCTTGATTGCCCGGTTGAACCGGTCCTGCAAATTATTCCAGTTGTTCTTGTCCACCCTGTTCATCGCCATGGCCAGAACCGAAGCCGCCTTTTCCGGAACTTCCAGGGCCATCCAGGCATCGCTGACAATGGCGTATTTTCTGATCAGGCCGTCGCTGGAAAGTCGATCGTCCTTAATGGTTTGGGCATAATCAATGGCCTGGTGATACTGCTTTTGATTGAACCACAACTTGAGGATGCCGATTCCGGCTTTTTCCATGAACCGGCCGCTTTCCGCCCGTTGTAAAAGGCGGTCGTAATATTGCCGGGCCAGGGCATATTCACCCCTTTCGGCATGGATTTCGGCCAGCCTTAAGAAAGCGGTAGATAAATTTCTCCCCTTTGGATAGGCTTGGATATAGGTAAGAAAAACGTTGAAGGATCTATCGTGAAATCCTTGATTATATAGAGTTTCAGCTCTTATAAATAATTCATCATCCTGAACGTTCTCCTTCACCGTATGGTGAGACGCGCAGGCAAAAATCATCAACAAAGCCCCTGCCGCCAGCAACCCGATTCCTGCTCTGACATATCTGATCATCGGGAAAATTCTTCTCCTTTTGTGTCGTCAATAAACGCCTTGACCAGGCCGAACATCCGATCCAGCCCCTCTTCCTTGCGGACCCAGACCACCTCGGAATCCCCCCGGAACCAGGTCAACTGACGCTTGGCATACCGCCGGGTATCCCGTTTCATGGTCTCGACCATTTCCTGCCGGGAAGTCTTCCCGAGAAGATATGCGACCATGTGCCGGTAGCCGATGGACTGCATGGATTTTAACTCCGGGCCATATCCCCTGTCCAGCAATCCTTTAACTTCTTCGGCAAAACCCGCCGCCAGCATGGCGTCCACCCGGGTGTCAATGGCCTGGTACATCTCCTCCCGTTCCGGATACAGACATATTTTCAATGCGTTATATCGCTGTTCCGAAAACCCGTGAGAGCGGATATGTTCGGAGGCCGGCCGGCCGGTAACGGCAAACAGCTCCAGGGCCCGGACAATCCGGAAGACATCGTTGGGGTTGATGCGTTCGGCTGATTCCGGATCACAGGACCGCAGCCGCTCATACATGGCGGCAGCACCCTTTTCCGCGGCCTCGTCTTTCAGTTCATTTAACACCCGGCCGTCTGCCGGTCCTTCCCGGAAAAGCCCCCTGAGACAGGCCTTGATGTACAACCCCGTGCCGCCGACCAGAAAGGGAAGAATCCCGGCCTTGTGCATTCCGGCCAGCACCTCTCCGGCCATCCGGCCATACTGCCCGGCGCTGAATTCCTCATCTGGGTCGACGATATCAATCATGAAGTGCGGGACCTGCTGTCTCTCCTGCACCGTTGGCTTAGCCGTGCCGATATCCATGTGCCGGTAAATCTGCATGGAGTCAGCGCCCACAATCTGCCCGCCGAAGGCCCGGGCCAGCTCAATGGCATAGGCGGTTTTGCCGACACCCGTCGGCCCGCAGAGGACGATGACGGGGGGGAGGTTTGCGTTTTCTTTATCTTTTAATTTCAATATTATTTCAATATTATTTCAATATTATAAATATCAATATCTTATGGTTAAGTTTTAAGTTTTAAGTGTTAAGTTTTAAGTGGTTAAGTGGTTAAGTTTTAAGTGTTAAGTTTTAAGTGTTAAGTGTTAAGCTTTAAGGTTTGAGTTTCAAGGTGCACGGTGCAGCATATAAAGTGAAGAGTACGGGACAAATAAACTCTGAACCTTATACCATACATCCCACACCTATAAAACTTAACCACTTAAAACTTAACACTTAAAACTTAACCACTTACTCACTTAACCACTTAAAACTTAACCACTTACTCACTTAACCACTTAAAACTTAACCACTTAACACTTAAAACTTAACCACTTAAAACTCATTTTTCCCCATGTTGAAATGACCGCAAGCCATGGGGCAAGCCCTTGAGGTATTGGCCGTCAAACTCCCGGCACCACCCTACCCGGCAGGCTTCAGGCAATTGTTTATGGATGGCATCAAACTTGGCCGGATCACAGGTAAAAAGAAGTTCATAATCCTCCCCGCCGCGCAGGACCATCTCTTCCGGCGACTGGCCGAAACGCTTGCAAAACGTCAGTAAATCAGGAGAGTAAACCGCATCATCAAAGTCAAACGTGAGGGTTACCCGGGAAGCTTCGGCAAGGTGGGCCGCGTCTCCGGCCAGGCCGTCGCTGACATCGATCACGCAGGCAACATCATGGGCGGCAAGGATGGCGGCCGCGTCAAACCGGGCCCGGGGAAACTTGAACCTTTCGATTAACCCGGGCAAGGCATCATCCTTTTTCTGAAGCATCATCAGCCCGGCGCGGGCCAGACCGAGAGGACCGGTGCAATACAGGCCGTCATTTATCTTCGCATTTGAACGTGAAGGATATCGGCTGGTTAACAATTCACCTATTACAAAAAGGTTTAAATAAATATCGCGGCCGGAGGTCACATTCCCGCCGCCCAGGGTGCAGTCATATTCCCTCAGCGCCTTCTTTAATCCGGCACAAATTTCAATGGCCAGAGATTCGGAAACATCCGGCGGCAGGGTCAGGTTAACGAACATGGCAACCGGCCGGGCATATGACGCGGCCAGGTCGCTTAAGGTCACCACCACCGCCTTATACCCCACCTCTTCCGGCGTCTGCCAGGCCAAGTCAAAATGCACCCCCTGGACATGGGCGTCGGTGGAGATGACCGGCCGGCGGATATCCTTGAGCACGGCTGCGTCGTCTCCGGGCGAAACGTCAAACACCGGTTGGCCGCCGCGGGTCAGGGGGGCATCGGTTGTAATGGCCCGGATCAGGCCGAATTCATCGTTCCAGGGGGTAAGCAAGGTGTCCGGGAAAGCGAAAATTCCGCAGGCGACAGCCAGTTGACGAGCGCTTTCAACCGGTTGCGCGGATCGGGTGACGCAGCTGATGACCGCCACCCCGACGGCGCCGGCCTCAAAACACGAACCGGCATTGGCGGCATCAATCCCGCCGATGGCGACCACGGGAATATCCGCTGCTTTGACCACCCGGGCCAGGCCGTCCGGGCCGATGGTCGGCTTAACATCCTTTTTGGTGGATGTGGCGAACACCGGTCCGGCGCCGATATAGTCACAGGGGCCGGTATCGGTTTTTTCCAGCTCGGCCAGGGTGGAAACAGAGACCCCGATAATGGCGTTTGGGCCCATGATCCGGCGGGCGTCGGCCGGCGATTCGTCATCCTGGCCCACATGGACACCGTCGGCCTCCAGGGCTTTGGCCAATAGAATGTTATCATTGATAATAAAGGGGATGCGGTTGGCCCGGCACATGGACCGGACGGCAGCGGCTTCGTCAAAAAGCGCCGTGGTAAATGACTTGTGCCGGTACTGGACGATGGTGGCCCCGCCGAGAATGGCGGCCTTCACCTGGTCGATCACCGGCAGGTCCGCGCCGTCATCGGTAATAAAATAGAATTTCAAACAGTTATTGAGGTTATGGGGCAGCATAGGCGATATAGTTTGTTATCCGTTTTATTCATCCTGTTGTTTATGGTGCCTGGGAAAAGTGTCTGGTTCGCACCCTGACCCTTTTGGGGTCGGTTGGCGTCATCCGCGTCAATTTCTCGAACTCGGGCTTCGCCCTCAAACAGCGAGAAATTCTAACGCGGATGACGCCAACCGGCTTTCTCCCAAACGGCTCAAAGTCGCTCACCAGAATACTCTTCCCGGGGTCATTTTCATAACATTAAAGACGTGTGAGGCTGTTGTAAGTAGTCCGACATTACCTGCAGGTTATGTTTTCTTTAATCGCTTCACAAGGCTACTAATGTCGTCACTGATTTTATTCATATCATTTAAAAAATAGGGGGCCTTTATCCCTCCGAGGATAGACAATAGATCCGCTTCCAGACTTATTGCGTCTTTATAGTTAAGAAGTATCAGGCTGAATGTCTCTATCCCATTTTGATCATATAATGTCATATGAGCGCCATAACCATTATCTCGCTTTTCAAAAAGCAGGCACAAAGCCCTCAAGTCTCCGATCTGAACAGATAGAATTTTTCTTAGGCCGCCGCTTGGGACCGACATCGTTTTACTGATCTGGTATTCCACTGCGGTCATATTTTTCTTTCGTGAATGAAAGAAGGAAATGTCATCAGGGCTTGATTCCAGCATCTTTAACCGGCGCTGAAATGAAAGAATCGGATTTTTTAGTTCTTCTGCTACGAAAAAATTAAGAAAATGAACCGGTCCCTTCTCAGATTTAAACTGAACACTATGCTTTCCTTCAGAAACTTCGTTATATTCTGACAAGGGTAATTTCATTGATAATTTTTCAATAGTGACATCTTCCCATTTCTCAAGAGGCATTTTCAATTCTGAGATATATACTGGTGTAAGGCAAAGATATTTATGAAAAAAGTCAAATTTATAACAATACCATTGAAAAAAAATAATGGGGAAAAAATACCAAACAAAAAAAGCAACAATCAAAATTGCACCGGATGAAAACAAGAGGACTTTTTTATTGGTTGGCTTCACTTCTGTAATCGCTCTCTAATTTATTTAAAACATAATAATTTAGATATCGCGCCAAATAATTATAAGGCATCGTACATCACAGTCTGTTTCGGCAAAAAGGCCGCAAAAACGCCAAAACCACCAACCAACCGCTTTCATTACGCCAAAGGAGTTTTTGGGAAAGTCTTATGTGAGCGACTGGTGATGATTTCGGCAACAGAGCGCGGAGCAGACCCGGCATCAAGAATTTCTCGCTGTTTGAGGGCGCCAGCCCGAGTTCGAGAAATTCCGCCGGGACGCGACGCGCTCCCGAAATCAGCACGGAGCGAACACAGACCTTTCCCAAAACCCCTCCTTACTCTTCGTCAACACAATGGATAGGCGCTGCTGAAGGTTATTGTTACCGTGGGGAGGCGCTATCACGATGAAGCTCTTCCCGGACTACACGCCTTAACACCTGTTCGATCGGCTCCCTTTCCGCCTCAATATATTTATGTAAAGCCTCATTGATCATGGATTGATAGTTCCCGCCTCCGGCCTCATGAACCTTGTTTTTAAACCAATTGATAATATCGTTATCCAGACGGATCGTGATCCTTGTCTTATTTGGCACCGGAGGAACGACCGGCCCCCGCTTCCCTTTGGTAAAGTCATACTCTTTTTTCATAGCCCCACCTCATAATGCTTTTGTTCCTTTCTGGTCGCCTTACGGGCGGAAATAATACGGATAGTATCCCCTCGCCAAGTATAAACGACAACCAGAATCCTGGCAAAACAGTCAATTCCAATAGAAACAAAGCGTTGCTCCTGTTCACAGGCGTCTTCGATCGTAATGGTATTCAGATCATCAAAAACAGAAACCGCGTCGGCAAAATCAACGCCATGTTTCTTTAAGTTGTGTTGAGCCTTCCTGGCATCCCACTCGTAATCCATAACGATTCAACAATATGTACAATCGGTGCACATGTCAAGGGGAAAATTTTTCAGGGGAAATCAGCACGGAGCGAACAAAGGCTTTTTCAAAAACATCCTTCTTTATGATCAGCCTGGAGAGAACCTCAGCGATAAACATCTTTTCGATGACCAATCGTCACAATCCATACCGTAAGTTCATCGTCCTGAATTGAATAGACGATGCGATATCGCCCCTGTCGCAGGCGGTACCGTTCCTGCCCGGTCAGTTTTTCGCAACCATTCGGACGCGGGTTATCACCAAGCGTCCTGATACGTTCAAAAATTTTAGCTACATCCTTTTTCGGAATGCAGGCAAGGTCCTTTTCCACGGATTTTCTGAAAAAAACCTTATATGCGGCCATCTTTTTTGAGCCTCTTCACCATTTCATCATAGCTTAACAGCGGCTCATTGACTCTATCTTCGAATGCCGCGAGATCTTCGGCATCTTCGGCCAGGGCTTCCTTAACAGCTGAATTGACAAGATCCGAAATGGATCGGGACGTTTCCAGGGCCTTTATTTTGAGGGCCTTATGAACAACTTCATCCAGATAAATCGTGGCGCGTTTAACCGTTGCCTGCATAATGTCACCTCCATTCATTTTGGGACATTATAACGTTAAAACGTCTAAACGTCAAACCGACATTACCGGTCTCCGAACATCTCCGCCCACGCCAGGAAGGTCTCGACCTGGCGGCGGCCGTAGCGCTCGATCTCTCTGACCACATCGGCAAACGGTTTCTCCCCCCCCTGCCCCGATTTCTTGGAGAAAAACTTGTCGGCGTAAGCGATGATCTTTTCTTCGATGCTGACGGGCCGCATGTCCCGCGGGGGCAGCGGCAGCCCCTGGGCCGCGATGTCCGCCGCGGTCAAACCCGTGCCCACATGCCGTTCACAGACCAGCCCGTGCCGGGGCAGGCCCAGCCCATCCAGCATCTCCCGGCCGAACACTCCGTGACAGATATAGGGGGATTCTCCGGAACAGCCCAGGGATGGCGTGCGGGTCCGGATCATGCCGATATCATGCAGAATGGCGGCTTCTTCAATGAAGCTGATGTCAGGAGAAAGCCCGTCAATGTTCCGGGCAATCCGCAGGCTTTTTTCCGCAACCTGTTCCCCGTGCCGGAGCAGAACGTCAAACGCTTTGGAATCAGGGGGATAAAATTTTCTGATGATCGCAACCGGGACGATTCCGGCGCCGGCCCCCAGATCCAGCTTTCCCGGGCCGCCGGTCACGCGTGCCCTCCCAGAAGCACGGCGTTGATGAACGGATCGATGTTGCCGTCCAGGACGCTGTTGACGTTGCCGATCTCCAGGTCAACCCGGTGATCCTTGATCTTCTGGTAAGGATGCAGGAAGTAGGACCGGATCTGGTTGCCCCAGGCGATCTCCTCCTTGCCGTCATGTATCTCCTGTATTCTGGCCTGCTGCTTGGCTTTTTCCAGTTGATAAAGACGGGACCGCAGGACGGTCATGGCGATCTCCCGGTTGCGGATCTGGGATTTTTCCTGCTGGCACTGGACCACCACCCCGGAGGGAAAATGGGTGATGCGCACGGCGCTGCTGGTTTTGTTGACATGCTGGCCGCCGGCGCCGCTGGCCCGGAACACGTCGATGCGGATGTCCTTGTCGTTGATTTCGATCTCGATGTTCTGGTCCACCTCAGGGGTGACAAACACCGAAGCAAACGAGGTCTGCCGCTTGCCGCTGGCGTTAAACGGTGAAATCCGGACCAGCCGGTGGACGCCGATCTCGTTTTTAAGGTATCCGAAGGCGTTATGGCCGACCACCCGGAAGGTGGCGCTCTTGATGCCGGCCTCTTCACCGGGCTGAATATCCAGGACATCCAGCCCGTAGCCTTTATGTTCCACCCAGCGGGTGTACATGCGCAGCAGCATCTCGGCCCAGTCCTGGGAATCCGTGCCGCCGGCGCCGGCATTGATGGAAACGATGGCGTTGGCGGGGTCGTCCTCGCCGGTCAGGGTCAGTTCAACGAAAAACGCGCCGATCCGTTCGGCGATCCGCGAGGCTTTTTTGTCGGCTTCGGCGATGGTGGCGGCGTCATCGGCCTCCTCCCCCAGCTCCAGCAGCACGTCCGCCTCTTCCACGTCCGCGGCGATGGTTTTAATGGATTCGATCTTGGAAGAAAGGATCGATCGCTCCTTTAAGACGGCCACTGCCTCGTCGGAGTTGTTCCACAGACCGCTGCTGCCCAGCCGCGCCTCGATTTCCGCCAGCTTTCTCTCAATGACCGGTACGTCAAAGATAGCCCCGGATCTGGTCTATCTTTTCGTATAAGCGCTGAATCACCTGCCTGGTTTCCGCACTGTTGACTACGGCCATTGCTTCTTCCCCCTTATTTTATTTTTTTTTCGTCCTTTTTTTGCGTATGTTTTCAACGTATCTCTGCAATATCACAAACAGCAGCAGGATGACACAAGATTTCGCGAACAGATCCCCCGTACGGTTATATATCGTGCCCCCCGTCATGATCGGAACCGCATAGACCGGCGCGTCCTCCACAAAAATGCCGGTGGCCCCCCGGATGCGGCCGGCCGGGTCGATAAATCCGCTGATACCGGTATTGGCCGCCCGCACCAGGGACCGCCGGTTTTCCACAGCCCGCAGCACCGTCATGGAAAAATGCTGGTAAGGCGCGCTGGATTTGCCGTACCAGGCGTCATTAGTGATGTTGATGATCATGTCGGCGCCGTTTGTGACCATCCGCCGGCAGATGTCCGGGAAGATAATCTCATAACAGATCTGAACGCCCAGCCGGGTTCCGTTCATGAACAAAACCTGGCCAGCGGTTCCGGCCGTAAAATCCCCCACCCCGGCAACGAGCTTTTCGATAAACGGCAGGTATCGGCCGAAGGGGACATACTCGCCGAAGGGGACCAGGTGGGTCTTGTCATAACGACCGACCACTTCGCCGCCGGGGTTGATCAGAAAAGCGCTGTTAAAATAACGGATGTCGGCCGGGGTCCGTTCAAAGGCCGGCGCGCCGGCTAAAAAAAAAGTGCCGGTTTGCCGGACAACCCGGCAGACCATGTCGGTCAGGGCTTCCTCATAAAAAAAATAAAACGGCAGCGCCGTTTCCGGCATGACGATCAGATCCGGATCGCGGGGAACGGTTTCCATGGCCAGGAGCAGGTGCTTTTTCACCGTGGCCAGTTGAAAGGCGGCATCCCATTTCTGGGCCTGATCAATATTGCCCTGGACCACCGCGATGGTCCGGCCTGGCGCCCCGGCCAGAACCTGGTCGACTGTCCTGACCCGGTACCAGCCATACCAGCAGACGCCAGACGCCAGCATCAGGGCCACCACCGCCAGCAAAACAGCGGTCCGGCCGGTCATCGCCACTCCCCGCCAGGGACGTTTGCACAGCCAGAGCAGCAGGCCGGTCACGGCGGCGTTAACCAGGACTATAATAAAGGAAAGGCCGTAAACGCCGGCGATGTCCGCCACCTGGATCAGGCAGAGGTGCCGGTACTGGGAGTAGCCCAGCAGTTCCCAGGGCAGACCGGTAAACAGATGGGAGCGGAGATATTCCACCCCCACCCAGATAACCGGCACCGCCGCCAGACAAAGGCCCGGTTTTCCGCGAACCCATGACACCAGCAGGGCGAACAGACCAATATACACGGCCAGGCAGGCCCCCAGGCCCAGGTAGAAAGTGAGGGCCGGCGCCAGGGGTACGCCGCCGTACACCATGATGGTCGGAATCAGCCAATACCCCAGGGTCAGAAAATGGGTCCAGCCGGTCAGAAAACCCGCGGCAAAAGACCAGCGGGGGGACAGATCGCGCAGGGCAAAGAGCAGCGGCACCAGGGCCACCCAGGCCAGCCAGGATAACCCCGGACTGGGGAAAGCGGCCGTCAGCATCAGGCCCGAAGCCAGAGCCGGCGGAAGAACAAACAAAAATCGCTCTTTACGGGTCACGTCGCGCTTCTCCTACCGCCATTTTTCGATGGCGGCCACCGCCAGGTCGGCGGCCCGGTCTATCAGGCGCCGGCAAGTATCAGAAGCGCGGAGATGGTCCTGAAAATCCGCCGGAGAAGAAAATTGTCGTCCGGATATGGTCGCGCACTCCATGGCGGCGGCTTCCTTAAAAAACCTCGCCACCACGGTTTTGCCCACGTAAAACGGCTCGGCCCGATCCGGCGGCCTGTCCGAAAGCAGATTCAGATGCCCGGCAACAAAAGCGCGGGTAATCCGGAAAAAAGAGATGGAGCGGACATCAAGGCCCAGCAGCAGGTTCAGCCCCAGGATGGCGCCGGCCAAAGCCCCGCAGACCCCGCCGGAAAGCCCGACGCCGCCGTCAAACACAAAGGCGACCCGGTCTAAAGCGTCGTCTCCCAGACCGGTCCGTTCCCTGATTTTTTTCAATACGCTCCCGGCGCAATGGGGGACATCCTCCGTCGCCGCGGCAGACTTGCCAGGTGTTACCGGCAGGGGCCGGTCCGTTACGCCCTGGATATACCGCACGGCGCCCCGGATATGCCACAAACATTTACCGACCCGGTCCCCGGGAAGCAGATACCGTATCTGTCCTCCGGGTGAATAAAAATCCACGCCGCTCCGGTTCCGGCACAGGAACGACCCGTACTGGCGCTCAAACCACCGGGTATAATCCCGGACCTGCTCCAGCACCGCGGTTTCCGTGCCCGCCTTATCTTTGGTCAGTTCGTCCAGCCGCATCAGGGCCAGGCTGACGGCGCCGCCGGAAACGACACCGCAGGTCGATCCCGCGGCCACCACCCCGCCTTCCAGGCCGGTAAACGCTTTCAGCATCGGGTCATGGCGCTGGCCCAGCATGTCCTGGAGAACTTCCAGGGAGGCCAGGGCTCAGTTCATATCCTTGATCAGGCAGAACATTCCTTTCAAGCCATAAAAACCGCTCTTTGCATCAGGCATGATTCCCTCCTTCCAAAACCCGGTTCCCCTAACTCGTTTTCTCTTCATACCAAAAAACAGACGGATCCATCAAGCTGGATTTCCCCTAAGGGCACCTCTAATCATTGTCTTTTGGCCCGATGCCGGCGTTGTACTCAACGTTTAATCATTGGAATACTATAATATTTTTAAAATTGTATTGACCTTTTTTTTCGAGTCATGATAAACAAATAATATATGTATATCCAAAAGGAGGCTGCCCATGCAGATTTCAAAATGGGGCAACAGCATGGCCATTCGTCTGCCCGCTTCGGTGGTAAAAGCCTTGGACCTGCGGGAGGGAGACGACATCGAAGTGGAAATCGCCGATGCGCGCTGTTTCCGAATAAGTAAAAAACCCGACCGGCAGGAACTTCTGAAGCGGTTGCGACAGTTTCGCGGTAAACTGCCGCCCGACTTCCGGTTTGACCGGGAAGAAGCCAATGCCCGGCCCTGAAATCTTCATCGACACCAATGTGTTGATCTACCTCCTGTCAGGGGATACCGTCAAGGCCGAAAGGGCCGAAGCAATCCTGGCGACAGGAGGGTACATAAGCGTGCAGGTGTTAAATGAATTGACCAGCGTGTCCCGAAGAAAGCTTGCCATGTCATGGACGGAGATTTACGAGTTTTCAGCATTGATCCGGTCGCTCTGCCACATTCTGCCCCTGACACCGGAAACCCACGAAACAGGGCTGCAGGTGGCGCGGCAATACGACCTGAATATTTATGACGCCATGATCGTGGCAGCGGCCCTTATCGAAGACTGCAACATTCTTTATTCCGAAGATATGCAAAACGGCTTGGTTATCGACAGGCGGTTGAGGATTCGCAACCCGTTTGTCACCCGGAAACGGTCTGAAAGGGACAAGGTTTAAGGTTCAAGGTGTGAGGATGAAGGGAAACGGGACGTTCAGGCCGCCGGTTTACTTACGTAACCCCTATGTCCAGTCCATGCTGGCCAGCAGCAGATTAAGGGCGATGGGCCGCAATGCCATGACGGCATCGGAGCGGGAGATGATTCTCGAAGACGGCCAGGGTATCCGTCTTCTGGGATACTGGTCTTCCGTGCCGAGTGTCCCGAAAAAAGGGCTGGTGATCCTGCTCCATGGCTGGGAGGGCAGCTCGCATTCCACTTATGTCAAAACCACGGGAAAACGTCTGTTTGAGGCCGGGTATGACATTTTCAGGTTAAACTACCGGGACCACGGCCCCAGCCATCATCTGAACGAGGGAGTCTTTTTCGCCATTCGGCTCGATGAGGTCTTTGCCTGCGTCAAACAGGCGGCCCTCATGGAAAAAGAGGGGCCGGTGTTTCTGGCGGGGTTTTCCATGGGCGGCAACTTCGCCCTGCGCATCGCCATCCGATGCGCGCGGGAACCCATCCCGGGGCTCGCCCATGTGGCGGCCATCAGTCCGGGCATCAACCCGTTAAAGTCAACGCAAGCCATTGACGCCATCCCGGTGTTCCGCTGGTATTTTCTGAAAAAATGGCGCTGGTCCCTTCGCAAAAAGCAGGAACTGTTCCCGGACAAGTATGATTTTGGGGCCATTCTGCGGTCAAAGACCGTGATGGAGACAACCGACGTCTTTTTAAAACAGCTCAGCGACTATCCGGGGGTGCCCGAATACTTCAAGGGGTATACGCTTACCGGCGATACGCTGAAAGCAATCGGCGTTCCCACGACCATCATCACGGCCGGGGACGACCCCATCATTCCCGTTGAAGATTTCTATGAATGCGGCCTGAATGACATGACGCGGCTGATTGTTCAGCCCTATGGCGGGCATAACGGATTCATCGAGCGGTTTCCATCCCCCTGCTGGTATGAACAAAAGCTGATCGACCTTTTTTCCGTTCATTAAACCCCGCGGCTCAGACCTTGTACCTTACATCCTGAACCCTGAACCCTGCACCCTGAACCTTAATCGCCTTTTTAGCGGCGCCCTTAAAAATTGCCTTGACACCCGTATCTTTAAATAGTATTAAAATCAGTCACTAATTAACAGGTATAAAGATGAAACGAAATCGGCCGATTATCAGCATTATTCTGATTCCGGTTCTCGTCGCGGTAGTCCTGCTCCGCGTCGGGCGCATGGGCTGATAATGGCTTGAACAACCCCATATTTTAAAAAAACCGTTATCAGCCCTACTGATAACGGTTTTTTTTTACCAAGGAGAAAGGGACATGAAAAGCGACGCGTTTAAAAAGGGAATCGCCAGGGCCCCGCACCGGGCGCTGTTCAAATCCATGGGCTATACCGACCAGGAGATCAGCCGTCCCATCATCGGTATCGCCAACTCCGCCAACGAAGTGGTGCCGGGCCATTCCCACCTGCACAAGATCGTCGAAGCGGTCAAGGCCGGGGTGTACATGGCCGGCGGCACCCCGGTGGAGTTCGGCGTCATCGGCGTCTGCGACGGCATCGCCATGAACCACATCGGCATGAAGTATTCCCTGGGCAGCCGCGAGCTGATCGCCGACTCGGTGGAGATCATGGCCGTGGCCCATGCCTTTGACGCCCTGGTCATGGTCCCCAACTGCGACAAGATCATTCCCGGCATGCTCATGGCGGCGGCCCGGCTGAACCTGCCGACCATTTTTATCAGCGGCGGCCCCATGCTGGCCGGTCGGCACCCGTGGCACCCTGACCGCAAGGTCGATCTCATCACCGTCTTTGAGGCGGTCGGCGCCGTGCGGTCGGGAAAAATGGCCGAGGACGAACTGGCCGCCATCGAGAACGCCGCCTGCCCCACCTGCGGCTCCTGCTCCGGCATGTTCACGGCCAACTCCATGAACTGCTTGACCGAGGTCATCGGCCTGGGCCTGCCCGGCAACGGCACCATCCCGGCGGTCATGGCCGAGCGCCTGCGCCTGGCGAAAACGGCCGGCATGCAGATCATGAAGCTGGTGGAAAAACAGATCACGCCGGACAAAATCCTGACGCCAGACGCCTTCCGCAACGCCCTGGCCGTGGACATGGCCCTGGGCTGCTCCACCAACACGGTCCTGCACCTGACGGCCCTGGCCAATGAAGCCGGCGTGCCCATCAGCCTGGACCTGATCAACGAAATCAGCGGCCGGACGCCCCACCTGTGCTCGTTGAGCCCGGCCGGTCCGAACCATATCGAAGATCTCAACCGCGCCGGCGGCATCAGCGCCATTATCAAGGAACTGTCCAAAGCCGGCCTGATCAGCAAGAAATGCCTGACCGTTACCGGCAAGAACGTGGGCCAGAATATCGCCGCGTCCGCGGGCGCCGACGGTCAGGTCATCCGGACCCTGAAAACACCCCACCATGCCGAAGGCGGCCTGGCGGTACTGTTCGGCAACCTGGCGCCGGACGGATGCGTGGTCAAGCAGTCGGCGGTGGTGCCGGCCATGATGAAGCACGAAGGCCCGGCCCGGGTGTTTGATTCCGAAGAGGCGGCCAGCGAGGCCATCATGAACGGCAAAATCAAAAAAGGCGACGTCATCGTCATCCGTTACGAGGGGCCAAAAGGCGGCCCCGGCATGCGCGAGATGCTGACCCCGACCTCGGCCCTGGCCGGCATGGGCCTGGACGAGCATGTGGCCCTGATCACCGACGGCCGGTTCTCCGGCGGCACCCGGGGAGCGGCCATCGGCCACGTTTCTCCGGAAGCCATGGACAAGGGAATCATCGCCGTGGTCCGCCAGGGCGACCGCATCGCCATCGACATTCCCGCCAAGAAGATCACCCTGAAGGTGACCCAGGCGGAGATCAAAAAACGGCTGACGACCTGGAAACAACCGGCCCCAAAAATTACCCGGGGGTACATGGCCCGTTACGCCCGGATGGTCTCATCGGCCAATACCGGGGCAATTTTCAGAGATTAGAGGTGAACAAAAGTGGAAAAGAAATCGACTGCGAAGTACACCGGCGCGCAAATCCTGATGAAAGCGCTCAAAGACGAAGGCGTGGACACCATTTTCGGTTATCCCGGCGGCGCGGTTCTGGATGTCTATAATGAACTGCCCAACACCGACATCCGGCACATCCTGGTCCGCCAGGAACAGGGCGCGGTCCATGCCGCCGACGCCTATGCCCGGGTCAGCGGACGGACCGGCACCTGCCTGGTCACCTCCGGTCCCGGCGCCACCAACGCCGTCACCGGCATTGCCTCGGCCTACATGGATTCCATCCCGGTGGTGATCTTCACCGGCCAGGTGCCCACCCCCCTGATCGGCAACGACGCCTTCCAGGAGGTGGACATCGTCGGCATTTCCCGGCCCTGCACCAAGCACAATTACCTGGTCAAGAACGTCAACGACCTGGCCCGGACCATCCGTGAGGCCTATTACATCGCCGGCTCCGGACGTCCCGGACCGGTGCTGGTCGACATTCCCAAGGACGTGCTCCGGTCCGCGGCGCCTTACAGCTATCAGAAGGACATCCAGATCAGGTCCTACAACCCGACCTACGAGCCGAATATCAAACAGCTTCAAAAGGTGATCGACCTGATCCAGGCCGCCAAACAGCCGGTCATCTTCACCGGCGGCGGCGTCATCCTGTCGGACGCGTCCGCGGAACTGACCCGATTCGCCCGGGCCTGCCGGGTGCCGGTCACCTCTTCCCTCATGGGCCTGGGCGCGTTCCCGGCCAGCGATCCCCTGTGGCTGGGCATGCTGGGTATGCACGGCACCTACCGGGCCAACCTGGCGGTCTCCTCCTGCGACCTGCTCATCGGCATCGGCGTCCGTTTCGACGACCGGGTCACCGGCAAGACCGACGAGTTCGCCGACAAAGCCACCATCGTCCATATCGACATCGACCCTACCTCCATTCAGAAAAACGTGGCCGTGGACGTGCCGATAGTGGGCGACTGCCGGATCACGCTGAAGCATTTGAACAAGCTGGCCGCGGCCCAGAAGCCCCTGCTGGACGACAAGGCCTTGAAGGACCGGAACAAATGGTTCAAACAGATCATCCAATGGAAGGAAGACAACATGATGGGCTATGATCAGAAAAAGATCATCAAGCCCCAGTACGTGGTGGAGAAACTGTTTGAACTGACCAGGGGCGAGGCGATCATTACCACCGAGGTCGGTCAGAACCAGATGTGGGCCGCTCAATATTACCATTTTGACAAGCCCCGGCATTTCGTCACCTCCGGGGGACTGGGCGTGATGGGCTTTGGCCTGCCGGCCGCCATCGGCGCCCAGGTGGCCTGCCCGGACAAGACCGTCATCAATATTGCCGGCGACGGCAGCATCCAGATGAACATCCAGGAGATGATGACCGCCGTCAGCAACAACCTGCCGGTGAAAATCGCCATCCTCAACAACGGCTACCTGGGCATGGTCCGGCAGTGGCAGGAACTGTTCTACGACCGCCGTTACTCCAGCACCAACATGGAGGCGGCCCCGGACTTCGTCAAGCTGGCCGAGGCTTACGGCGCCGTGGGGCTGCGCGCCACCCGGCCGGAGGAAGTGGGGCCGGTCATCAGAGAAGCCCTGGCCACGCCGAAAACCGTCATGATCGATTTCGTGGTGGAGCGGGAGGAGAACGTCTATCCCATGGTGCCGGCCGGATCACCCATAACCAACATGATCTTAGTGTAAAAAGGGGAAAGGCAATGGACGATCAAAGACACATTCTTTCCATTCTGGTCGATAACCAGCCGGGAGTGCTCTCCCGCATCGCCGGCCTGTTCAGCGGCCGCGGCTACAATATTGAAAGCCTGTGCGTGGCGGCCACCACCGATCCCCAGATATCGCGGCTGACCATGGTGACCGTGGGCGACGACGCCATCCTGGAGCAGATCAAGAAGCAGCTCAACAAGCTGATCAACGTCATCAAGGTCATCACCCTGACCGACACGCCCTTCGTCCAGCGGGAACTGGTCCTGATCAAGGTCAGGGCCAAAACGGAATTCCGGGCGGAAATACTGAGGATCGTGGATATCTTCCGGGCCAAGGTGGTGGATGTCAGTCTGGACCACTACACCATCGAGGTCACCGGAACCGAAGAGAAGCTCAAAGCCATCATAACCTTGCTGCAACCCATCGGGATAAAGGAAATCGCCCGCACCGGCGCCATCGCGCTGCAACGGGACGTGAAACCCTGCAAACCCGAGAAGAAAGCAGACTAATATCAACCAAAGGAGGATTGTCATGCCGAAAATTGATTTTGGCGGCGTCATGGAGAACGTGGTCACCAAGGAAGAATTCACACTGGACAAAGCAAGACAGGTACTCAAGAACGAAACGATCGTCGTTCTCGGATACGGTGTTCAGGGGCCGGCCCAGGCCCTGAACCTGAAAGATAACGGGTTTGACGTCATCATCGGCCAGATGGAAGGCGATGAATACTGGCAGAAAGCCGTCAAGGACGGCTTCGTGCCGGGCAAGACCCTCTTCCCCCTGGAAGAAGCGGCCAGAAGAGGCACCATCATCAAGATGCTGCTGTCCGACGCCGGACAGGTGGCGGTCTGGCCGAAGATCAAGCCCTGCCTGAACAAGGGGGATGCCCTCTACTTCTCCCACGGATTCGCCATTGTTTATAAAGAACAGACCGGCATCATCCCGCCGGCCGATGTGGACGTCATCCTGGTGGCGCCCAAGGGATCGGGCACCAACGTCCGCCGGAACTTCCTGGACGGCAGCGGCATCAACTCCAGCTACGCCGTGTTCCAGGACGCCACCGGCCGGGCCGAGGAGCGGACCATTGCCCTGGGCATCGCCATCGGTTCGGGCTACCTCTTCCGGACTACCTTCGAGCATGAGGTTTACAGCGACCTGACCGGCGAACGCGGCGTGCTCATGGGCTGCCTGGCCGGCACCATGGAGGCCCAGTACAACATCCTGCGCAAGAACGGCCACTCCCCCAGCGAAGCCTTCAACGAGACGGTGGAGGAACTGACCCAGAGCCTGATCCGGCTGGTGGCCGAGAACGGCATGGACTGGATGTTCGCCAATTGCAGCGCCACCGCCCAGCGGGGCGCCCTGGACTGGGCGCCGAAATTCCGCGACGCCGTGGCCCCGGTTTTTGAAGACCTGTACAACCGGGTCAAGACCGGCCAGGAGACAAAACGCGTGCTGGAGGCCAACGGCGCGCCGGACTACAAGGAAAAACTGACGGCGGAACTCAACGCCATCAAGAATTCCGAAATGTGGAAGGCCGGGGCCGCAGTGCGCGCCCTGCGTCCGGAGAACCGGAAAAAATAGGCTCATCTGCCGATTAAGGGTTCAAGGGGTCGAATCCTTGAACCCTTTACATCGACTAAATGAGCAGAATAGCGAAACAAAAAGGCGGGCCGCCATGAAACGACAGATCCTGCTCTACGACACCACCCTCCGGGACGGGACCCAGGGCGAGAGCATCAATTTCTCGGCCGAGGACAAGATCCGCATCGCCCGGGTGCTGGATGATTTCGGCATCCATTATATCGAGGGCGGCTGGCCGGGCGCCAATCCCCGGGATCTGCATTTCTTTGAAATGGCCAGGGAGATCAGGTTCAAAAACGCCCGGCTGACCGCCTTCGGGGCCACCCGCCGGAGCGGAACCGCGGTGGACCGGGATCCCGGCATTAAGATGCTGGTGGACTGCGGCGCGCCGGCCGTGGCCGTGGTCGGCAAGACCTGGGACCTGCACGTCACCGAGATCATGAACAATTCCCTGGAAGAGAATCTGGCCATGATCCATGACACCGTCTCTTATCTGAAAAAGCACGACCGGGAAGTGTTTTTTGACGCCGAGCATTATTTTGACGCTTTTGCCCGCAACCGGGAATACGCCCTGCGGGCATTGAAAACAGCGGCGGACGCCGGCGCCGACGCCCTGGTCCTGTGCGACACCAACGGCGGCGGCCTGCCCCACGAGATCGAAGCCGCCACCCGGGAGGTGGTTGACGCCCTGGGCGGCGGGTACCGGACGCCGGCGGTGAAAATCGGCATCCACACCCACAACGACAGCGCCCTGGCCGTGGCCACATCCCTGGCCGGTATCCGCGGCGGCGCCGACATCGTCCAGGGCACCATCAACGGCTACGGGGAACGGTGCGGCAACGCCGATCTGACCGCCATCATCCCCATTCTCTGCCTGAAGATGGGTTACCCCTGCCTGTCGTCTGACAACCTGAAAAAGCTTAAAAAAGTCTCCCGGTTCGTCAGCGAGACGGCCAACATTCCGCCCCTGGCCAGCCGCCCCTTTGTGGGCAAAAGCGCTTTCTGCCATAAGGGCGGCATTCACGTCAGCGCCGTCATGAAAAACCCGGTGGCCTATGAGCACATCGATCCGGAGCTGGTCGGCAGCAGCCGGCGGGTGCTGGTCTCCGACCTGGCCGGGAAAAGCAACATCCTTTACAAAGCCAGGGAACTGGGCATCGACCTGGACTCCCTGGGCGCGGATGCCGGCCGGATCGTCTCCGAAATCAAACTGCTGGAGGAGGAAGGCTACCAGTTCGAGGCGGCCGACGGTTCCTTTAAAATCCTGATGGAGAAAATCACCGGAAATTTTCAGCCCATGTTCAACCTGAAATCCTTCCGGGTCATGATTGAGAAAAACGAAGACCGGCCCTGCGCTTCCCAGGCCATGATCAAGATGGCGGTGGGCAAGGAGGAGACCATCACCGCCGCCGAAGGCAACGGGCCGGTCAGCGCCCTGGACAACGCCATCCGCAAGGCCATCGCCGAATTCTACCCCGATTCCCTGGGCATGGAGGCCATGCACCTGGTGGACTTCAAGGTGCGCGTGCTGGACGGCCGGGACGGCACCTCGGCCAAGGTGCGGGTGCTGATCGACTCGCGCGATGAGGACGAAGTCTGGAGCACCATCGGCGTATCCGAGGACATCATCGAAGCCAGCTGGCAGGCCCTGGCCGACAGCTGCCAGTACAAGCTGGCCAAGGAACGGGCAACAAAAAAATAGGAGCGGTACCATGTCAGAACGTGTCTACATCTTCGATACCACTCTCCGGGACGGCGAACAGTCGCCCGGCGCCAGCATGAACGTCAATGAAAAACTGCGCATCGCCTCCCGGCTGGAGGAACTGGGCGTGGACATCATCGAGGCCGGTTTCCCGGCGGCTTCCAAGGGCGACCTGGAGGCGGTGTCGGCCGTGGCGGAGAAGCTGACGGTCACGGAAGTGGCCGGCCTGGCCCGCACCAACAAGGAGGACATCGACAAGGCCTGGGCCGCGGTCTGCAACGCCAAAAAGCCCCGGCTCCACATTTTCATCGCCACCTCGGACATCCACATGCAGTACAAGCTGCGCATGCCGCGGGAGCAGGTCATCGCCAGCGCCGTGGCCGGTATCACATACGCCAAGTCGCTGACAGGCAACGTGGAGTTTTCGGCCGAGGATGCCTCCCGCAGCGACCGCGACTTTCTGTGCAAAATCTTCGAGGCGGCCATCGAAGCCGGCGCCACCACCATCAACATCCCCGACACGGTAGGTTACGCCATCCCGGATGAATACGCCGAGCTGATCAAATATGTCAGGACCCACACCCCCAACATTCATCGGGCGGTCATCAGCGTCCACTGCCACAATGACCTGGGCCTGGCCACGGCCAACACCCTGGCCGCCCTGGCGGCCGGCGCGCGGCAGGCTGAGGTCACCATCAACGGCATCGGCGAACGGGCCGGCAACACCTCCCTGGAAGAGGTGGTCATGGCCATGCGCACCCGCAACAACCGCCTGCCCCTGCACACCAACATCGACGCCACCAGAATCTATCCCACCAGCCGGCTGGTCAGCCTGCTGACCGGCATGATCGTGCAGCCCAACAAGGCCATCGTCGGCGCCAACGCCTTCTCCCATGAAGCCGGCATCCACCAGGACGGCATGCTGAAAAACCCCATGACCTACGAGATCATGCGGCCGGAAACGGTGGGCGTGGCCAGCAGCTCCCTGGTCCTGGGCAAGCATTCCGGCCGCAATGCTTTAGGCGACCGGCTCAAGGCCATCGGCTACAACCTGTCCAAACCGGAAATCGACCTCATCTTCGGCAAGTTCAAGGACCTGTGCGACAAGAAGAAGAACATCGTGGACGAGGACCTGGAAATCCTGGTGTCGGAAAACCTGATGCAGACCAAGGATGTCTTCAAGCTGGAATACCTGCATGTCACCAGCGGCACCACGGTTTTCCCCATGGCCAGCGTGGAGATGACCATCAACGGCCGCCTGGTCCGGGGCGCCAACTACGGCAACGGTCCCATTGACGCGGCCTACATGACCATCACCGAGCTGACCAAGACCAACTGCGAACTGCTGCGATTCACCATTTCCGCCATCTCCGGCGGTACCGACGCCCAGGGCGAGGTGACCGTGCGGCTCAAGGAGGACGGCCTGATCGCCCTCGGCCGCGGCGCCGATCCCGACATCATCATCGCCAGCGCCAAGGCCTTTATCAACGGCCTGAACCGGCTGGAATACCTGAAGCGCCACCCGGTCATCGCTGATATGATTTAGCCCCCTCTTTCGCAATAAAGGGTGTTCACCTGACCGGCGAAGGCCTGAATACAAACCCACTGTCATCCTAATCTGACCAAAGGCGTTGACAAACAAAATAGTTTTGATAGAAATTCGGCTTCTTTTTTGGGGATTTCATTATGCTTAAAACCGTCAAAAAAATCATTCCTTTTCTTATTTTTATTACAATACAAATGGTTATTCCAATTTCCGTTTTGGCGACAATGATCGGTGAGTTTACGTCGGTCACCGGCACCGTTTCGCAGATCAGGGCGACGGAGGAAATCAAACCCGTTAAACAATCACCGATTCAAATAAAGGATGTGGTCATCACGGGTCAGAGATCTTCCGCAATGATGTCTTTTTCCGATCACAGTATGATCAAGCTGGAGCAGGACTCGAAATTGGAAATCGATCAATTCCTTTTTGAAAATGAATCCCGTAAAGCCCATTTCCTATTGACCATCGGGAAGGTGGTGGTTAACGTGAGTAAATTCATCGGTGGAGAAAATACGTTTGAAGTCAGGACACCCACTTCCGTTACAGCAGTCAGGGGAACAGGTTTTGAATTAATCGAAGCGAAAGATGAAGGCAAGGCTAAATCAACGGTCAGCTGTACGGAAGGTTCACTGAACCTTTCAGCGTTGTCAGATACCGGAGCTGTCGTTTCTACAGCCGTGCTTGAAGCTGGTCAGATGGCTGTCATCTCAGGGGGGATAATCACTATTTCTATGATTGGAGAAGCTGTTGCTGCAGGGGTTGGAGCTACCGCAGCAGAAACGGGCTCTGCGGCAACAGCGGCTGCAGGCTGGTCAACGGGCGCAATAATAGGGACAGCCGCCGCCGGCATAGTTGGTGCCGGTGCAATTGTCGCCGCAGCAAACGACGACGGAGGAAGTGACGGAACCGAATCAACTACGAGCACCTGGGTCCAAACGGACACATATAGAGAGAATACTTGTGGTTTTCCAAACCAGCTGGAGACGCGCACATCAACAGTCACAGAAACAGAGAGTACCTTTACTCTTGTGAATGAGAATGGGTTCATCACTTCCGGAACCATTATCGGGGATACTTCCTACTGGACCTCTGTCATAGATGATGGAAATGGTGTTACAACAACTGTTACAGGTACTAGAATACGTACCTCAGACACGACATCAACCTATTCTTATGATTGGATCCGGACGGATGGTACGACTTCCTGTGGCGGTCACGTCGAGGGGACAGGGGTCAAAATACAGTGATGATTGAGGTAAGAGATCTCTAAGAATGGTACGAGAGCCGACTTACCAGCCACGCCCGGGCGTGGCTGGTGTTGAAGTCTGGTCACAGGTTCCCAACTATGGTTACTGGGCGGAATAACCCTCTGAATAACCGGCCCGGTAACACAATAGAGCTGCCTCAAAAATCCTATGTTTTTATGTACTCCCGGATATCCGGACGGTATCTCCCGCTCTTTCTGCCTCTCTGAAAATGTCCTGTCGAATCCCTTCTGAAACGTCCTTCAATATGTGGTGGCCTTCAAAATATTGACACACAAGTCCGGCCTTGCTTTAGATAATGACCAAGAAAGCGAGTTCTTATACTTTCCTTATCCTTTTATCCGTTTGCTTATCCCATTAGTCGAGGTTATACTATTTCACGTTTATGTATAACGATGGAGGTGGATATGGCTCTGGTGATTTCGGATAAAGGCTGGGTGGTGATTCCAGCGGAGTTACGTCGTAAGTATGCGCTCAAGCCCGGATCGACCGTCCAGATTGTCGACTATGGTGGCGTGCTGGCCATCGTTCCGACGCTGGAGAATCCGGTGCAACAGGCGGCCGGAATGTTGAAAGGAAAAAAATCGCTCACGAAGTCGCTGTTGGCCGAACGCCGTGCGGAACGTCGTCGGGAGGCGGCAGGTGGTCGCTAATGCCTCAGCCTGTGTGCTGGACAGTTTCGCCCTGCTGGCTTATCTTGAAGGCGAACCTGGAATGGGCCGTGTCCGAACGCTGTTGACTGAGGTGACAAAAGGGACCATTGCGCTTTACTTGTCGGTTATCAACCTGGGCGAGGTCCTGTATGTCGTTGAGCGCGAGCAGGGTTTGATAGCGGCACAGAGCGCACTGGCGGCACTTGACCAGCTGCCTGTTCAAGTCCTGCCGGCCGAACGGAGAGTGGTTTTGTCGGCGGCGAGATTAAAGGCGCGATACGCCATCTCGTATGCGGATGCATTTGCGGTTGTTGCGGCACAAGAGCAGGAGGCGGTTCTGGTGACAGGCGATCCCGAATTCAAACCATTGGTCGCCGATGGCCTGTTGCAGGTCGAGTGGTTACCGCGTCGTGCGACATGACCGATCGATTCAGATAAAGGCACAAGATGTCATCTTAAAACATAGGAAGGTTCAGGGTTCAAGGCTCAAGGTTTAAGGTTCAGGAGGGTGAAGACAGTACTAATCTGTCACCGTGACAAAAACAAAAAGGGTGGAAGCGCTGACGCATCCACCCTTTTGCTATTCCCGGGCTCAACCCGGAACTTTTTTTCTGGAAGGCTGACCCCTTCCGCTACTTAACCACTTAACACTTAACACTTAATCACTTAACACTTAATCACTTCCCCCCTATCCCACTAATTTCGCCATCTGCTCCGCCACCTTCGCAAAGGCTTTGGTCACCGGAGAATCCGGATATTTTTCCCGGAAGGAACAACCGCTGTCGCCGCAGGCAACCAGGTTGACGTCAAATGGGATGCGGCCGAGAAAATTCAGCCCCATCTCCCGGGCGGTCTTTTCGCCGCCGCCGGCACCGAAGATATCGACCATCTGGCCGCAATGGGGGCAGGTAAAACCGCTCATGTTCTCGATCAGGCCGAAGGGCTCCAGCTTGACGGTTTTGCAGAAATTGATGGATTTGCGGACATCGGCCAGGGCCACTTCCTGAGGCGTGGTGACAATGATGGCCTGGGCGCCGGTCACCACCTGGGCCACGGTCAGGGGTTCGTCGCCGGTACCGGGCGGAGAATCGATGATCAGAAAATCAAGATCCCCCCAGGCCACATCGCCGATGAACTGCTGAATCACCGAATGTTTAATGGGGCCGCGCCAGATAATGGCGTCATCCTTGCTCTGGCTCAAGGATTCGATGGAGATAATGCCCAGATTGTCCGAATATTTCACGGGGATCATTTTACGGTCGGGGGTTACACCGGGCATACCGGTCAGGCCGAGCATGCGGGGGATGTCGGGGCCGTGAATATCCACGTCCATCAGGCCGACCTTGTATCCCTTACCCGCCAGGGCAAAGGCCAGATTGACGGAAGTGCTGGTTTTCCCTACCCCGCCCTTGCCGCTCATGACCAGAAACTTGTGCTTGATTCTGTCCAGCGACTCTTTTATTTTTTCCTGCGCCTCATCCTTTTTAGGCTGCCCCTGGCCGGTACCGCACAGGGGAACGCCTTGCTGTGTTTTGCTCATTACCTCATCCCTTCATTTATAATATTGATGCCAGCTGCCGGACGGTGTCCCGGTTGCAGCGGGGACATTTTACGGCATGTTCCGCATCCGGCAACTCTTTCCATGCCTTGCCGCACTCATCACAGATAAACGATGCCGCTTCACGATTCGCCGCCTTGTATACGCCGCCCTCAATCCGGATAGCCATTCCGTTCACCAGGGCGTCGGCCACCGTCCGCCGGGCGTTCTGGATGATACGGCCGAAGGTAGCCCGTGAAACCCCCATGCGTTTACCGGCCTCCTCATGTGACAGGCCGAACAAATCCGCCAGGCGGATGGCTTCATACTCATCCACGGTCAGTCCGACTTCTTCCAGATCCCGCAGGGGAACACCCCGGGGCTTGAAATAGCAGATGTCCGGATCACAGACGATGTGTCTTTCTTTTTTGGGTCGCGACATATTCTCTTTATGAGCATATGCTCATTAAATAGTTAACCACTGTTCCTTTGGATGTCAAGCCGATTATTCACTTACCGGCCGTTATCGCGCCATGGCGGCGATCATGGCCTTCAATCCCTTGCGCTCGTGGTCCATGGCGTCGTTCAGCAAAGCCTGATTGCGATGTTCAATGAGCCGTTTGATTTTAACGAGCATGTCATAATTAACGGCGCAAATGGCCTCGGCGATGGCCCGGGCGCGGGGCAGCAGTTCTTCATCGGGCACGACTTCGTTCACCAGCCCGCACCGCAGGGCCTGGGCCGCGGAGATAAACTGACAGGTGAATGACATCTGCTTGGCCATGCGCTGACCGACGGCCTGCTGTAAAAGCTGGGTCATGCCCCACCCCGGCTGGATGCCCACCCGGGCGTGGGTATCGGCAAAAGAGGCGCTTTCGGCGGCGACCAGAAAATCGCAGTTCAAGGCCAGTTCGAATCCGCCGGTAATAGCGTACCCGTTAATGGCGCCGATTATGGGTTTTTCACAGGCGGATATAAGATCCACCATGTCGCGGCCGTCGCCCCGGGGATCCAGCAGGTTATCGGTCGCCAGACAGTCCAGGTCCAGCCCCGAGCAGAAGGCCTTACCGGTGCCGGTGATGATGGCAACCTTTACGGCGCTGTCCCGGGCGACCCGTTCCAGGCTGTCGTAGAGGCCCCGCAGCAGCGCTTCATTAATGGCGTTGCGCCGTCCCGGGCGATTCAGCCGGATGATCGCCACCGGGCCGTCTAACTCAAACAAAATCGGTTGTTCCATCTTTACCTCCCGTCATCATACCGTTCAGCATGCCGGGTAATATACCATCAAACGTAAGAAAATCAAACCAGGCGGTTGACATCATACAAGCCCTCCTCAATCTCTTTCACTCTCCCCTCAACCCCCGAGCCTTGCCCCCTGAGCCTTACACCTTACACCCTTACACCTTGAACCCTGGATCGATTTTTTCTATTGACAGAATGAGCAATGTTCATTATAAAATTCAAAGTTCATAATTCTTAAATAAAACCGATAATACAAGGAGGCCGCATGTATGATTTTCTGTTGACACCGGAGGAACAGGAATTGAAAAAAGAGGCCCGGGCCTTTGTCCGCGATGAGATTTCCAGTGATTTTCTTAGAAAAATGGACAAGAACGAAATCACCTATCCCCGCGAGTTCGTGGAAAAACTGGCGGCGCGCAAACTGATCGGTGTCCGCTTTCCGGAAAAATACGGCGGCCGGGGCCTGGGCTGGACAGCGGAAATCGCGGTGCTGGAGGAGATCGGCTGCCTGGGTATCGCCCTGGGCTGCGCCTATTCCATGCCCTCCATCGTTGGTGAAGCCCTGAACGTATTCGGCACCGAAGCGCAGAAGCAGAAATATCTGAAGCCCTATCTGGAAGGGAAACTGGTGGCCGCCGAGGCCCTGACCGAACCCCGGGGCGGATCCGATTTCTTCGGCGCCGTGACCCGGGCGGAAGTCCATGACGACCATTTCCTGTTAAACGGCCAGAAGCGATTCGTGGTCGGCGCCGAAGGCGCGGATTTCTTCCTGGTTTACTGCCGGACCAATTTCGATCCCAAGGCCCACAAGTACGGCCGCCTCAGCCTGCTGCTGGTGGACCGGGGGCCGGGCGTGGAGACCGAATACCTTTACGGTCTCATGGGTTGCCGCGGCGGCGGCACCGGCCGGCTGGTCTTCCGCGACGTCAAGGTGCCCCGGGAAAACCTGGTCGGTGAACTCCACGGCGGCGCCCTCTGCTTTCACCAGATGATGATTCCCGAGCGCATGACCTCGGCCGGCGGCAGTCTGGCCATGTGGGGTGCCCTGGACCTGGCCGCGCGCTATGCCAACCGCCGCCGGGCCTTCGGACAGGAAATCCGCAAATATCAGGCCGTCAGCTTCATGCTGGCCGACGCCATCACGGAACTGGATGCGGCCCGCGGCCTCTGTTACATGGCCGCCAAGGCCGTCGACAACGACTATCCCTATGTCCGCCGCCTGGTCAGCGAAGCCAAAAAATTCGCCACCACGGCCGCCTGGAATGTGGTCAACAAGGCCATGCAAATGATGGGCGGCATCGGTTATACCGAGGTGTATCCGATTGAACGGGCCCTGCGCGACACCCGCCTGGCCATGATCTGGACTGGAACCAACGAAATCATGAGCCTGCTCATCCAGCACGAATACTTCAAACAGATCCTGGACCCGGCCTACGACCGGCGCAAGATGGAAAACGACGCCGCCTGTCCGGACGATAGCGAGCGCTGTTTCACGGACGAGGATATGATGCGGGTTCACGAGGAGCATATGGCTTCGTAAAAACCCCAATTTCTGCGTTGCGCTGCGTCCCTCGTCGATGCGACGTACTTTAAGTACGCCTTACTCCTCGAGACTTGCGCGCCTTGAACTTGGACTTTTTACTTTGCCATATTTTATACAACATTATCTGGACTTTTTTTGAGAAACCGATGCCCGCACTGACACTGGCTGATTTAAAGCAGCAGGAAAAGGATGCCCGCCGGAATCTCATCCTGGAGGCAGCCCGGGAACTTTTCTCGGTCAAGGACTTCCGCCAGGTGACGGTTCGCGAAATCGCCCGGCAGGCCGGGGTCAGCGTCGGCACCATCTACAATTACTATGCGAATCTGGATCAGCTGTTTCTGGATATTTTTCTGCAATGTTCCGAGGAAATCGCCTCCCAGATAGACCGGCAGGCGGGGGAATCGGCGCCTTCCCTGGACGACGTCTGCCGGATTTACGTGGACTACCTGAACACCAACATGACCTTCTATCAGATGATGAGCCACTTCATGCTGGGAAACGATTTCGGTCCCGAAGCCACGGACAGGCTCAACCAGGCCATGCGCGATCTGATGGACAGAATAGAAACCGGCCTGGGCAAAACGCCCAGGCCGGTAAGGGAAAACGGTCGTTTGCTGGCTCACGCCCTGTTCGCGGCCCTCAACGGGATCATGATCAGTTACACCCGTTACCCGGGACGGACGGACGCGGAAATCCGGGAACACACGCTGCGGCTGGCCGCCATCATGGCCTCGGTTTTTTCCAAAACCGGACGATAATGGCGTTTACCCGCGGGGGTTATCCAGGAACTCCTTAAGTCTTTTAGGGCCTTCCTCGGCGGTCAGCGGCTTGATGATATAGCCGGCAATGCCCAGGGATTTGCACTCATCAATAACACTCTGATCGGACACGGAGGTGAACATCACCACCGGAACATTTTTGTCGACCAGGCGGATCTGCTGCAGCGCCTCATACCCGGTCATCATCGGCATGACGTAATCCATGAAGATAATATCCGGTCTCTCCTTCTTGTACATTTCGATGGCGTCTCTGCCGTTGGCCGCCTCCACGGTATTTTCATAGCCGATCTTGCGCAGATATTTTTTGACGACCATGCGGATAAAATTGGAATCGTCCACGACCAGGATTTTACCGCTCTTGGAAATGGCGCCCGTGCGGGCATCCACCGCGGCTTCGCCGGTGCTGATGATATAGTTAAAGTAGAACCGGCCCTCGTCCTTGATGTGAATGGGGATAGAGATGATTTCCCGGACGTTGGTCAGCAGCGTCATCAGGTTTCCCGTGTTGGTGATGAAATAAGGCGGGGCGAACTTGATCCCCAAATTTTTATCGGCCAGGAAACGGGTGGCGTTACCGATGATGGTGTTGCCCCACTCGGCCAGAGCGTTCTGCATATCGCTATCGATCTGATCATGGTAATTGGTTTCCTCGAGCATGTGCAGCCGCAGTTTGTTCCCGATGGTCAGGGCGGTTTCAATGTAGTTATGCAGCAGGATAACGCCGTTTATCTTGCCGCTGGTGGCCGCGGCTACGGCATAGCCCTTGAACCGGAAATTTTCGATCTGATCCAGAAAAGGGTCGCCGGCGTAAGCCTGAAGCCCGCACATGATATCCAGCTTCTTGATGGTCTCGTCAATAAACGGCGCAATTGTCATCAGTTGAAGATCAGTTAACTCCATCTATCGCCTCCTGAAATTCCGTTAAAAACTTCTTGTTGAATCCACCGCCTGGGCAGCATGTCCGTCCCGGATTCTGAGACCGCCTAAGGCCCAATATGGGATTCAGCCATATTTTCCTTTATCAGTATACACCAAACCATTTATTAATTCAATCGTCATTTATCAGCCTGGCGGTTACATATCCCCGTCAGGGTCGAATCACGATAGTGGGATAAATCCCTTTCAGGTCGCCTTCGGAATACGGCTGCAGGGTATTGAAAGAAATGTTCTGATTGATCTGCGCGTGTCCCCTGTTCCGGGTGCCGTCAAAGAAAGCGCCGTTGGCCTCGAGAATGTGCTGAATCCGTTGTTCAAAGGCCGAGACGAACTCTTTGCCGCTGCCCTCGAAAAAGAGGTTCCCCAGAGAAAACGATTCGGAAATGGCGGCAAACGTTTCAATGGGCAGGGTATGTGTCCGGATGTCTTCGGGGCGGTTGATCAGTCCCCAGGCCAGATGGCCCGGCGGGATGGTCAGGGACTGCTCGTCGGCGTCAATGATGGTGTGGGGCATGATGATGCAGCCGTCGCCGATCTTCAACCGGCAGCCCGGCTGGCCGTTGAGGAAGCTGTTAAATCCCACAAAAACCTGTTTCCCCAGTTCCGCGCCCAGAATCTTGGCGCCGTGGGCCGTGACGTTATCTCCCTCCAGCCGGGAATCGACAATGTAGCAGTTCTCCTGGGCGTTGGCTCCCTTGCCCATCCAGGCATTCTGCAAAAAAGCCCGCTGGGCCACCAGCACGTTATCGCTGATGTGAGTGCCGGGCATGACAACGGCATAGCGATCCACCGACGCCGTCTCCGGCACCGGCACGGTATGGGCGAGATTCACCTTGTCGAAGATACCCTGGAATTCGTTCTTGCAGACCTCGGCCACGGCCATGAACACCCCCGTGGGAAGGGAACCGGCGGAGAAACGGATATAGGTGCCAAGCCGGTCGCGGTCATGCTGATAAAAAAAATTAAAAACCCCGGGGTTGCGGACCCATATGGTCCCCGCCTTGATTCTCATATGGCTGATTTCTCCGGCCTGCAGATAGGAGAAGCTGCCGATGACACTGTCCCGTAAAGTGGTCAGATCCGCCGTGGCAAAAGGGCCCAGAAAGCAGCCCTCGCAGGGCGAACCGTGAATATTGGCATAATGCGTAGAGATGGTGTCTTTGATAAAAAAACGCTCCAGGGTTTCCGGGTCATGAGAATAATTATGTACCAGTGTTTTGACCAGAAAGCTGTCTTCAATATCGATACCCTCGTCCCGGGTAATCGGAATTTCGAAATCCTGGAATTTGAATATATCTCCTTTTTTCTTGAGTTCATCTCCCCGGACGTCGCTTTTATAGACCAGCGAATTGTTTACCCGGCACTTGCCCAGAAAGTAGCTTCCGGCCAGATTGGAATGCTGAAACTGAAGATCCAGAGGGTGATGATTGGAGATACCATAAAAGGCGTAAAACTTGTCCATCTGCTTTAACGGCACCAGATTCTGGATGAACGGTGTGGCATCATGGCGCTTCTCCCGCACATTGACATTGGTGCGTAAAATCAGTCTGTCGAGTAATTTTTTCAGTTCGTTCATGGGCGTTTTTCCTGCTGAGACGCATCGCCTGCGAGGGCGGTTTCGTGGTGGTTCTCTTCCATGGCATGGAATACGGCTGCGAAAACGTCCGAAAGGCGTAAAATGCCAACGATTTCTTTTTTGCTGGTCACCAGCAGCGACAGGTGAGCGCCGTGAACAAACTGGGGGATGACGCTTTCGATGGGGGTGTTCTCATCGATATATTCGCCGGCGGTGGTGGCCTTCATAAAAATCTCCACTTTCATGGCGGCGGGCGCGGCGCAAATCTCTCGCAAGCTGCGGCCGGCGAACCAGTGCCGGCACTCCATATCGCTGATGAACTGCGGGGTAAACCCGAACTGATCCAACTGGTGAATGGTTTTAATCTTCCGGTTGTCAGCGGCTGCCCCGAGAGCGCGAAGCACATTGAGCTGGCTGAGTTTGCCCACCACATGGTTATTTTCATCCATGACCAGAATGGCCCGGTGCTGATACTTGGAGCGGTCGAAATTCAACTGTGCCTCTTCCAGGGCCAGGACAGCCTCAAACAGCGTCGTTCCCACGGGAACGGTGGCATATTCCGAGATGGGAACCATCAGGTCCTTGACAAGGTAGTTCATGATATCTCCCTGCAAATTTTTTTTAAAAAACATAGCATGGACACATGGCAATAGCAACTCACGCAAAATGGCGCCAATAAAAAAAATGGGTATAAACATATAAACACCGCTGTTGACAAAAATAGGATCAAGCAAGTAGATTACATAACTTTTAGTCCGAATCTTTGATGATATTTTGCCCGGAAGGGGTTGGTGACGGTGGGAACCACCGTCACCCGGCCGCGAATTCCGAAAAAGATGATATATCGGGAAACAAATAAGGAAGTCCTTCATGGTCATGGGACTGATGATGATATCCCTGGCGGTGCTTCTGGCGGGCAGCGGCCTGTGCCTTCTGCCGGGCGGCCCAGCCGGCGGAAACACCTCCCGGACCGGGGTGATTACCGGCGTCGCCGGCGCGGTTCCGGCTATTATCGCGGCCCTGGTTGTGCTGGAGACCGGAACGGCGGTATCCCTCCGCCTGCCGTGGCCGGTGCCTTTCGGTTCTTTTTATGTTGCCGTTGATCCCCTGTCCGCCTTTTTTATTCTGACCATTTCCCTTGTCTGCGCCCTGGCCGCCGTCTATGGAACGGCCTACCTGGACGCTTACCGAGCCGGAAAAAATCTCGGTCCAGCCTGGGCTTTTTTCAACCTGCTGTTCGCTTCCATGCTGCTGGTGGTTATTTCCAGGAACGGCCTCCTGTTTCTGGTCGCCTGGGAAACCATGTCCCTTTCTTCCTTCTTTCTGGTGATGTTCGAACATGAAAAACAGGAGGTGCGGCTGGCCGGGTGGGTGTATCTGGTAGCGGCTCACGCCGGGCAGGCCTGCCTGATGTTTCTGTTTGTCTTTCTCGGCCGGCAGAGCGGTACCCTTGACTTTGACGCCTTTACCGTTCCCCCCGGCGCGGCTGCGGCGGGCGTCCTGTTCCTGCTGGCCGTGGCGGGATTCGGCGCCAAGGCGGGTTTCCTGCCGCTGCATGTCTGGTTGCCGGACGCTCATCCGGCGGCCCCATCCCATGTTTCGGCGGTGATGAGCGGCGTCATGATCAAGACGGGCATCTACGGCCTGGTGCGGATCATATCGCTGCTCGGGATGCCGGCCCAGTGGTGGGGATGGACCCTGATTCTGGTCGGGGCCGTGTCGGGGGTGATGGGGGTCCTTTTCGCCCTGGCCCAGCACGACATCAAGCGGCTGCTGGCCTATCACAGCGTTGAGAACATCGGCATCATCAGTTTGGGACTGGGCTTGTGGCTCCTGGGCGTGTCCACGGGTCATCCCGCCCTGGCGGCCCTCGGCCTGATGGGCGGTCTGCTCCATGTGATCAATCACGCCGTCTTCAAGAGCCTCCTTTTTTTCGGGGCCGGCGCCGTGGCTCATGCCGCCGGCACCCGGAACATGGACGTCATGGGTGGCCTCGCGAAACGCATGCCGCGCACGGCCCTGGCCTTCGGCATCGGCTCGGCCGCCATTTGCGGCCTGCCCCCCTTTAACGGGTTTGTGAGCGAATTTCTGATTTACCTGGCCGCCTTCGGCCTGATCACCGGGGCCGGCGTTCCGGGCGGTCCCATGGCCGGCGGACTGATAGTCCTGGCCGCTCTGGGACTGATCGGCGGACTGGCCGCGGCCTGCTTTGCCAAGGTCTTCGGCATCGTTTTCCTGGGTGAGCCGCGGACCCCCCAGGCGGCCGAAGCCCATGAAGCCCCTGCTGCAATGCGTTTTTCCATGATCACCCTGGCGGTCCTGTGTATCGCCCTGGGACTGGCCGCTCCCCTGGCCGTCAGGCTGGTCCTCCCGGCGGCCGGACAATTGCTGGACAGCGCCCAGGTATCCGCCGTATCGCTCATGGCCGGAGGCCTTCTGTGGAAGATCAGTTGGGGGGGCTTTGCTTTTATCGCCGTTTCCGGATTCCTCTGGGGCCTGCGCCGCCGTCTGCTGACCGGCCGCGTCAATACAACAGGCCCCACCTGGGATTGCGGCTACGCCGCTCCGGACAGCCGCATGCAATATACGGCCTCTTCTTTTGCCTGGCCGGTCATCGACATGTTCAAGTGGATCATAAGGCCAAAGCTGCGGGTAAGCGTGGGGCAGGATTTTTTTCCCCGCCGGGCCGGTCTCTCCTCCCACAGCAGCGATCCCTTCCGGCGGAACCTGTTCGACCCGCTTTTCCGGGCGGTCAGTGAACTGGCCCGGCGAACCCATGTTCTGCAACAGGGCCGCAACCAGCTTTACGTTCTGTATATCGCCGTTACCGTTCTGGTTCTTCTGCTGGTCAAGGTGAAATAAGACAATGGCCGTCATGACATCCATTATCAATCTGCTCCTGGCACTGATGTTATCGCCGCTTCTGATCGGCGTTATTAATCGGACAAAAGCGAAAATCGCGGGCCGCCGGGGCCAGCCCCTCCTGCAGCCCTATCATGATCTCGTCAAGCTGATGAAAAAGGGTTCGGTTTACAGCACCACCACGACCCGGGTGTTCCGGCTCGGCCCGGTGGCAAGTCTTGCGGCCGTATTGGTTGCCGTCACGATGGTCCCGTCCGGCGGCATGGGCGGGGTGTTCTCTTTTGCCGGCGACTTTGTTTTCATGGCCTACCTGCTGGGGCTGGCGCGCTTTGTAACCGTCATCGCAGCCCTGGATACCGGCTCGGCCTTTGAGGGCATGGGCGCCAGCCGCGAGGTGCAATTCGCCATCCTGGCCGAGATCGTGCTACTGCTGGGGCTGGCCGTGCTGGCCATCGGCACGGGCGAGACCAGCCTGACCGGTATCTATGGGAAGCTGTGGGTTTCGGCCGCGTCCGCCCTCGGACCGGCGTCCCTGCTGGTGGCTTTTGCTTTTCTGATCATCTTACTTACCGAAAACGCCAGGATTCCGGTAGATGATCCCAACACCCACCTGGAACTCACCATGATCCACGAAGTCATGGTTCTGGACCACGGCGGCGTCGACCTGGCCTTCATCCAGTACGGCGCGGCACTGAAACTCTGGCTCTTTGCCGCGCTACTGACCGGTCTGGCCATACCGTTCCGGACCGGGATCGTCTCCCTTGACATGATGGTCAATACCGCCGGCATTTTCGCCGCCGCCATTCTGGTCGGCTTCATCGAATCGGGCATGGCGCGGCTCCGGCTTCTGAACGTGCCGCAGATGCTCATCGCCGCCCTGGCCGTAACGGTGGCTTCGCTTTTATGGATATTGAGGTAATTCATGCCCCTGTGGACTGATATGTTTATTCTCGGCCTGGTCCTGACCAACTTTCGCCTGCTGGCGACCAGCCGCCTGGCGGCGGTGATTCAGACAACGGTTTTGCAGGCCGTGTTCCTGATCGCCATCATGCTGGCCATGACGCCGAGGCCCTGGCCATCCCTGCTGATCCTGCTCTCCCTGATTACCTTTGTGGTCAAAGGCGCGCTTCTGCCCTGGCTCCTGTCCCGGGCCGTGCGGGAAGTGAAGGTGCTCAGGGAAATCGAACCCCTCGTCGGTTACAGCGCTTCCGTGCTGACCGGCGTGGCGCTCCTGGGCCTGAGTTTTCTGATTTTCCTCCCCATGAAAGGTGCGGTTTCCGTGGGATCCGACTTTCTTCTGCCCGGTGCGCTTTTTACCACCCTGACCGGACTGCTGGTGATCGTATCGCGCAAAAAGGCCCTGACCCAGGTGGTGGGCTACCTGGTCATGGAAAACGGCGTATATGCCTTCGGCACCGCCCTGGCCGTGGAGGAACCGCTGCTGGTCCAGATGGGCGTGCTGCTGGACGTGTTCGTGGCGGTGTTTATCATGGGTATTACCGTTCATCAGATATCCCGGGAATTCGACCATATCGACACCGACCGTCTCTCGGAACTGAAGGATTGATGTCATGATTGTCAGCCTTGTCCTGATACCGCTCATACTCGGCGTGATGATCCTCGTCCTGACGGTTCCGGCCGTTCCCAGGAAGGGAATCAGAAGGGGCCTGCTGATGACGGGCGCCGTCAGTCACACCGTGCTGACGGCTATTATAGCGTTTTCCGGGAAAAACACCTTCCGCCCCGGAGACTGGATCGGACTGGACCCCCAGGGGCTCCTGTTTCTGGCGGTCACCAGCGTTCTTTTTCTGGCCGTCGCGGTCTACACCACGGGATATCTCAGCCGGGATTCCCAGCGCCGGGTCAAGGACGCCGTGGAGGGCTTTCTGTTCGAGAACAAGCCGGAAACCGTCTTCAGCGCCTGCCTCCTCTTTTTTCTGTCCGCCATGAGCCTGGTCTGCATCAGCCGCAACATGGGGCTGTTATGGGTCGCCGTGGAGGCAACGACCCTGGCCAGCGCGCCGTTGATCAGTTTTCACCGGCATCACCGCAGCCTGGAGGCCACCTGGAAATACCTGCTGATCTGTTCGGTCGGCATCGCCGTCGCCCTGCTGGGCAATTATTTTCTGGCCTTTGCCGATCCGGGGAAAGCCCATCTCAACCTGGGCAAGCTGATCGCGGGCGCCGCCCTGCTGGACAAGACCTGGCTCAAAGCCGCCTTCCTCCTGCTGCTGGTGGGCTACGGCACGAAGATGGGCCTGGCGCCCATGCACACCTGGCTGCCCGACGCCCACAGCGAAGCCCCGTCCATGGTCTCGGCCCTGCTGTCCGGCGCTCTTTTAAACTGCGCTTTTCTGGGAATTTTAAGAGGGCATGCCGTTCTCACGGCCGCCGGGATCGGCTGGTACAGCAGCGAACTGCTGGTATTCTTCGGCCTGCTGTCCATGATCGTGTCCGCGGCCTTCATGATCCGGCAGGCCGACTACAAGCGGATGCTGGCCTATTCCAGCATCGAACACATGGGGATTCTGGCACTGGCCGTCGGCATCGGCGGTCTGGCGGCCACCGGGGCCATGCTTCACGCCGTCAACCATTCTCTGGCCAAAGGCATGCTCTTTCTGGTTTCCGGCCAGTTGCTCTTTGTCTACGGCAGCAAAGAAATAAACGATATCCGGCATGTGCTCAAGACGGCGCCCCTGACCGGCGCCCTCTGGCTGACGGGGATTCTGGCGATTACCGGGGCGCCGCCCTTCGGCCTTTTCGTCAGCGAACTGACCATACTCAAAGGCATGATGGAAGCCGGCCGGTGGGGAATCGCCGCCGGTTATCTGATCGTGCTGGGCATCATTTTCATCGCCATGTCCCGGGCCATGATTTCCATGGTTTTCGGATTTCCTTTTACGGAGAGATCTCCCGACGCCTCTTCCTTTCATTACCGGGAACCGTTCTGGTTCTCATGGCCGGTCATGGCCCTGGCGGCGGTCATCCTGGCGCTGGGGCTTTATATTCCGAATCAATTCTGGACTTTTCTGGGCCGGGCGGCGGCCCTGACCGGAGGCATGTAAGATGGCGTCCGCCGATTATTTAAGAACAGTCAACGGCCAGGCGGTCAGCCGCCATGAACTGCCCGTCGTATCCTATGAAACATTCCGCTGGACAATTATCAACACGGTCAAGGCCGGAGCCCACCTCTCCGCCCTGCCGGTCTGGCGACCGGACCCGGAGGAGCCCTTACGGATCCTGGCCGTCCTGTCCCGACCCTTGTCGGGCGATCTGCTGCTGGTCTCATGCCACCTGCCCGAGCCATGGCCTTCCCTGACGACCGATTTCCCGGCCGCCCACTGGTTTGAGCGTGAAATCGCCGAAACCTGGCAGGTCCGGCCGGAAAGCCATCCCTGGCTCAAGCCCATCCGCTTTCAGCATTCCCACCGGTCCCCCGCCAGCGGGGCGGTGCCGGTGGGACTGACCGGTTTTTTCCGCATGGACGGCGCGGAATCTCACGAGGTGGCGGTGGGTCCGGTCCACGCCGGCGTGATCGAGCCGGGCCATTTCCGGTTTCTCTGCCATGGGGAAACGGTTTATCACCTGGAAATATCCCTGGGGTATCAGCACCGGGGAATCGAGCGGGCCATGGCGGGCGGCCCCGGGCCGCGGGACATTCATTACATGGAGACCCTGGCCGGCGACACCACCGTGGGGCATGCCACCGCCTACTGCCTGAACGTGGAGGCCTTGTCCGGCCGGTCCGTCCCGCCCCGGGCCGAGTCCATAAGAGCCGTAGCGGCCGAACTGGAACGGATCGCCAACCACACCGGCGACCTCGGCGCCCTGGCCGGAGACGTGGGCTATCTGCCGACCATGAGTTACTGCGGCCGAATCCGGGGAGACGTGCTGAACATGACGGCCGTACTCTGCGGCAACCGTTTCGGCCGCGGCCTGGTCCGGCCAGCCGGCGCCGGTTATGACCTGGATGGCGCCCTGGTAGAGACCCTGCTGGACCGTCTGGATGCCGTGGAAAAAGATGTGACCGGCGCGGTGGAAATCATGTTCGACACCCCGTCCGTGCTGGCGCGGTTCGAAGGGACGGGAACCGTTTCGACAGCGGCGGCCAGAGAGGCAGGCCTGGTGGGCGTGGCCGCGCGCGCCTCGGGAATCGACGGCGATGTGCGCCGGGACTTTCCTTACGGACACTACCGCCTGGCCCGGCCGGAAATAGCTGTCGGATCAACCGGCGACTGTTTTGCCCGCGCTTATGTGCGCTGGCTTGAAATCAAAGAATCGCTGGCTTTCATCCGCCGGCAGCTGCAAGAACTTCCCGACGGGCCGGTGACCGGCGCTGCCGCCCCCGCCAGAGGGGATATGCTGGCTGTCAGTCTGGTGGAAGGCTGGCGGGGAGAGATCTGCCATGTGGCTGTTACAGATGCCGGAGGGCGTTTTCAAACCTACAAGGTTGTCGATCCCTCATTTCACAACTGGTTCGGATTGGCCCTGGCCCTGCGCAACCAGCAGATATCCGATTTTCCGCTGTGCAACAAGAGCTTCAACCTGTCCTATTGCGGGCATGATTTATAAAAAACAGGAAGATCTTTATGCTGCGAATTATCAAAACCCGCCTTGAGCAGAAATACCGGACCATGGCCTATCCTGACGGACCGCCGCCGGATCTGCCTCCCCGTTTCGCGGGACGGCCGGTGATCAACGGCGCCGCCTGCCAAAGCGGCTGCGACCGGTGCATGGTCGCCTGTCCCGTGGGCGCCGTCCGTCTATTCGACGCGGATAAGGGACCGGTCATCGACACCGGAGGCTGCCTCTTCTGCCGGGCCTGCGAAACCGCCTGCCCGGTCGGCGCCATTTGTTTCGACCGTGAATACCGGCTGGCCGCGTCCGGGCGGGAGAGCCTCCTTGTCCGGTCCGGATCGCCGGATTTCGCTCCGGCCCGTTACGAGACCGCTGCCCGGCTGTTCGGCCGATCCCTGAAGCTCCGGCAGGTCTCCGCCGGCGGATGCAACGCCTGCGAAGCGGACAGCAACGTACTCGGAACCCTGGCCTGGGACATGGGCCGTTTCGGCATACAGTTTGTAGCCTCTCCCCGGCATGCGGACGGTTTGCTCATCACCGGCCCCGTAACCGAAAATATGCGCCTTGCCCTGGATAAAACCTATGCCGCCGTTCCCGCGCCCAAAATCGTCATTGCCGTAGGCGCCTGCGCTATAGCCGGCGGTCCTTATACCGGTCATCCCGAACAACACAACGGTGTTCCCCATATTCTCCCCGTGGACCTGTTTATCCCCGGTTGTCCTCCCCATCCCCTGACCATCCTGGATGGATTGCTGCGTTTTATCGATCGCATCAAATAACGATCCTGCGATTCACAGCACACCGCAACATCTCCCCAAAATCCGCAAACCAGATTTTTCTGGTTGATATCATTAAGAACATTCTTATCGGATCAGAATGTCATCCGGATATTTGCAAAAAAAACTTGACATCGGCTTTTATCTAGCGTAAAACTGATTCATAAATCAGCCTAACTGATGAATCAGTCAGTTTGTAGATAACCATATTCCATGGAATTAAAAAGTTCATGTCAAAAAAACAAGAAATACTTGAAATCGCAACTTTCTTATTCGCAACCAGGGGATTTAAAGAAGCCTCCATGGGCGAAGTGGCCAGTATGAGCGGAATCGCTACCGCCACAGTCTTCTATCATTATAAAACCAAGGAAGACCTTTTCCTGGCGGTATTGAGCAACGTCAAAGACGGAATACTGGAAGAGTTCTCCCGGTATTTTGGTGAAAAAGAGTTTCCCGACGGCGCCTCTCTGCTGGAAGCGTCACTGGCCTTTTACCTTTACCTGGCCGGTATCCGGCAACCCTGGTTTCTCCTGCTCCATCGCTACTACCCTTACAAACTCGCCGAAGAAAACGTTTACTGCCGGACCCTGCTGGAAGAAATTTACAACTGTTTTGTGGATATTTTCGAAAAAGCCCTGATCAAAGGACAAGCGGACGGATCGGTAGGCGACCTCTCTCCCCGCAAAACCGCCCTCGTCCTGCTGTCCACGGTGGACGGGATTGTCCGCTTCAAAAACTGCAACCTTTATGATGCAGGCGCCTTATATAATGAACTGATGCGTCTAATCGGTCTTATGATAAAATGATAAATACGGAAGGAATGGCGACGGTATGATCAACAAGATTTTCCCCTTTATGGCCTGGTTGCGGGGCTATAATCTGGACAAGTTCAAGGCGGACGGAATCGCCGGGCTGACCGTGGCGCTGGTGCTGATTCCTCAATCCATGGCTTATGCTCAGCTGGCGGGTATGCCCTCCTACTATGGTCTGTATGCCTCTTTCCTGCCGCCGATGATCGCGGCTCTGTTCGGCTCCAGCCGCCAGCTGGCGACCGGCCCGGTGGCGGTGGTGTCCCTGATGACCTCCGCCTCTCTGGCCCCTCTGGCGACGGCAGGCAGCGAGGGCTACATCACCTATGCCATCATGCTGTCCCTGATGGTCGGCTTCTTTCAGTTTTCCCTGGGCGTGCTGCGGCTGGGGCTGGTGGTCAACTTCCTTTCCCACCCGGTGGTCAACGGCTTTACCAATGCCGCCGCCATCATTATCGCCACTTCCCAGCTTTCCAAGATGTTCGGCGTCGATGTGGACAACGCCGTCCATCATTATGAAACCGTCGTCCGCACGGTAGAGGCCGCCATCCACTATACGCACTGGCCCACGCTCTTCATGGGGATTCTGGCCTTTGCCATCATGGTGGTGTTAAAGCGGATCAATCCCCGGATACCCAATGTGCTGGTGGCGGTGGCGGTCACTACCGTCATGGCCTGGCTGATGGGATTTGAATACAATAAACCGGTCCCCCTTACGGCTGTCCAGAATGCCGACGTGCACGAAAAAGCGTCCGGCTACAACAGTCGGATGGAACAGGTCAAAACGCTGGTGGAAGAACGCACCGGCATCATGAAGGCACTGGATGAAGCGAAAACCAGTCATGACGCTCTGGCCTTGATGGAAGCCGAACACGCCATGCGGGTGATCAACTATAAAATCGACGCGCTCAATGAGGAAGCCGGCCTGTTTCGTGAGGAACTGCGATCCTTTCTTTTCCTGGCCGACAAGGATGAAAATTTCTTTTATCTGAAAGATGACCCCGCCGCCCGAGACCTGAACGGCCGGGTCTGGCGAATCAAGGTGCGTGAGGCGCCCCTGAACCCGGAAAAAATCACCATGATCGGCGGCGGTGCGGTGGTGGGCACGGTGCCTAAGGGACTGCCGTCCATGTCCATCCCCAGGGTGGATCTGAAAATCATGAGTCATCTCTTTCCTTACGCGGCCATCATTTCCCTTCTGGGCTTCATGGAGGCCATCTCCATCGCCAAAGCCATGGCCGCCAAAACCGGTCAGCGGCTTGACCCCAACCAGGAACTGATCGGCCAGGGACTAGCCAACATGATCGGCGCCGTCGGGAAAAGCTACGCCGTTTCAGGCTCTTTTTCCCGTTCCGCCGTCAACCTTCAGGCCGGGGCCCTGACCGGCCTGTCCAGCGCGGTCACCTCCCTGACGGTGGTGGTTACGCTCTTTTTCTTCACCCCCCTGCTCTACCACCTGCCCCAGGCCGTGCTGGCCGCGGTCATCATGATGGCGGTCATCGGCCTGATCAACGTCAGCGGTTTCGTGCACGCCTGGAAGGCCCAGTGGTACGACGGCGCCATCTCCATCCTTTCCTTTATCTGTACCCTGATCTTTGCCCCGCACCTGGACAAGGGCATCATGGTGGGAGTGGTGCTGTCCCTGTGCGTCTTCCTTTACAAGAGCATGCGGCCCACGGTGGCGTCGCTCTCCCGCAAGGAAGACGACGCTTTCCGGGCCGCCATGATCCACGGCCTGCAGAAGTGCAAGTATATCGATCTGGTGCGGTTCGACGGCCCGCTGTTTTTCGCCAACGCCAGCTATCTGGAAGACAAGATCAGCGACCGCATGACCAATCACAAGGACCTGCGCCATATTATCATCGCCGCCAACGCCATCAACGACATCGATGCCTCCGGTGAAGAGACCCTGTCCCTGCTGGTTGACAATGTCCGCAGCGCGGGTGTAAAAATTTCTTTTAGCGGGGTCAACGAATCGGTGATGAAGGTGTTGGAGCGCACTCATCTTCTGGCCAAAATCGGTCAGGATAACATCTATCCGACCATGGAAAAAGCGGTTTGCGCCATTCACGCCGACGCCCATCAGCATTCGGATGAGCCCAACTGCCCGCTGATAACGGTATGCCGCATTTCATAACAACCAAACGTGGGAAAAAGGAAAACATATCATGTCTACGTTAGCGATTTTCAGCGGAACGTACTGCAACGCCGAACCGGTCATCGAGGACTGCCGTCGGAAAACCGGCCACAGGATGATTACCGACGCCGCCCTGGTATCGGAAGCAGCCCGGCTGTCAGGTATGACGGAGAAAAAAATCGAAAGTGCTTTTCAGCCCAAGGCATCAGTTTTCAACCCGTTTACCCATGAAAAGGAACGGGCCATTGCTTATCTGCGCCTGGCCCTGGCCGATCTTCTTGACGCGGATAATTTAATTATTTCGGGATATTCCAGCCTGATGATTCCCGCCGATATCAGCCACGTGCTGCGGGTGTGCCTGGTGGCCGACGTCAAAAACCGGATCGAGACGGTTCGTCAGCAAAAAGTGCTCTCTGAAAAAGAGGCCGCGGCCCTGATTCGAAAGGACATGGAGGAAGCGGCGGTCTGGGTTAAAACCGTCAAGGGGGAAGATGATCCCTGGAAACCGGAACTTTATGATATGCTCGTGCCCACGGACAAGATTAAACCGAACGAGGCCGTGGACCTGATCGTTCAGCACATGAACGCCGATGTGGTCCAGCCGTCCAGCCGCTCCCGCCGGATGGTGGCTGATTTTCAGTTGGCGGCCAGGGCCGGAGAGGTTCTGGCCAGGGCCGGCCACAATGTTTCCACCCAGGCCCGGGACGGAAAGGTGATCATCACCATCAACAAACACGTGCTGATGCTCTCCCGCCTGGAAGAGGAACTGAAATCTCTGGCGGGAAAAATCCCCGGTGTCAAAAGTGTCGAGACCAGGGTCGGCGAAGCGTTTTACCAGACCGATATCTACCGCAAGTACGATTTCCAGATACCCTCGAAAGTGCTGCTGGTCGATGACGAACGCGAATTCGTCCAGACCCTGTCCGAACGCCTGATCATGAGGGACATGGGTTCGGCCGTGGCCTACGACGGTGAATCGGCCCTGAGCATGGTGGCCGAAGAGGAACCCGAAGTGATGATCCTGGATTTGAAAATGCCCGGCATCGACGGTATCGAGGTTCTGCGCCGTGTCAAGGCCACCCGGCCGGACATCGAGGTCATCATTCTTACCGGACACGGCTCCGAAGCTGATAGAAAAGTGTGCATGGAACTGGGGGCTTTTGCCTATCTGCATAAACCGGTCAATATCGATGAACTCAGCGAAACCCTGAAAAAAGCCAACGAAAAGGTCCGGCAGAAAAAATCAGTCGGCGGAAAACGTGACTGATAACGACCGTCCCTAATCGTGATAACATCATGGAAATAAAACGATCCTTCAAACTTTTCTTTCCCGTCTTCCGGCGCCAGGATGACGCTTCCCCGGGACGATACGACCGCTATATGTTCAACTACGGCCGTCTCTGGAAATCGGCGGTCATGCTGACCGGCCTGTCCGCCATCATCCCCCTGCTGCTGGTATCCTGGGTCGACTTCAACGTCACCCAGCGGGCGGTGGAATCGGAAAGCCTGGCCCGGACCTCCCGCACCGTTTCCAATGCCAAGCGGACCATCGCGGCCTTTCTGGCCAAACGGAAAGCGGCTCTTGATTTTATCGCCAATGACAATTCCTATGAACGGCTGCTGGACTCCGGCCGGCTGACCCGTCTGCTGGACAACCTGCGGCTGGCCATCGGCGGGGTAACGGATATCGGCGTGATCGACGCTTCGGGAAACCAGGTCGCCTACAGCGGCCCTTACCCCCTGGCAGGCAAGGATTACAGCAACCAGCAGTGGTTCCAGGAAGCCATAAACCGGGGCATGTTCATCAGCGAAGTGTTCATGGGGTTCCGTAACGAGCCTCATTTCGTGATCGCCGTCCGTCACGGAAATTCGGATCAGGGATTTTTTGTGCTGCGCATATCCATCGACACGGGCCGGCTGAACGAGCAGTTGTCGGGTTTTGAGCTGAGCGAAAAAGGCAACGCTTTTATTGTCAATACCCAGGGAATTCTGCAGACCCCCTCCCGGGGCCATGAAAAAATGTTTGAAAAAATCGAATTCCCGATTCCCGTTTATTCCGACAAAACCGAGGTGGTTCAATATCACAGTTCCGCTGAAGGCGAATATATCCTGGGTTATGCCTATATTCCCGACAGTCCCTTTATCCTGATGATCGTCAGCAAGACCGGAGAACTCATGGAATCGTGGCACCGGACCCGCATCGAGATGCTGGTTTACCTGCTGGGCGGCATCGTCATCGTGCTGTTCGCGGTCACCGGATTCGCCACCTACTTCGTCAACCGGATTTACATCGCCGATCAACGCCGCATCCGCAGCCTGCATCAGGTGGAGTATGCCAACAAGCTGGCCTCCATCGGCCGGCTGGCCGCCGGCGTGGCCCATGAAATCAACAACCCCCTGGCGGTGATCAATGAAAAGGCCGGGCTGATCAAGGATATTTTCCAGTTCACGGAAAAATATTCCGGAGACGCCAAGCTTATCGGCCTGGTGGATTCGATTCACGATTCCGTGACCCGCTGCGGCAAAATCACCAAGCAGCTGCTCAGCTTCGCCCGCCATATGGATACCAGTGTCCAGCCGGTCGACATCAAGGCGGTCATCTCCGACGTACTGGGTTTTCTGGGCAAGGAGGCTGAATACCGTAACATTACCATTTCCGTCGACGTTCCCCCGGATATACCCCGGTTTGAATCCGACCGGGGCAAGCTGCAGCAGATTCTGCTGAACCTGATCAACAATTCCTTTGCCGCCCTGTCAGAAGGTGGCACCCTTTACATATCGGCAAAGCGAATCGCTGACCAAATGTTGCGCCTCCAGGTGAAAGATACCGGCTGCGGAATTCCGGACAAGGATATCAAACGCATTTTCGAACCTTTTTTCTCCACCAAGGCCCAGTCCGGCGGCACCGGGCTGGGCCTTTCCATCACCTATTCCCTGACGCAGGAACTGGGCGGATCGATCGACGTGGAGAGCCGGGTCGGAGTGGGCACCACCTTTACTATTACACTGCCGCTGACACCCCGGCCGGAAACAAAGGAGAACAATGATGAAACTGCTCCTGGTTGATGATGAAAAAGATTTTGTGGCCACGTTGGCCGAACGACTGGCCTTAAGGCACATTGAAGCCGACTGGGCCACCAGCGCCAGAGAAGCCGAGGAACTGATCAAGACGCGCCGTTATGACCTGGTGGTGCTGGATGTCAAGATGCCGCACATGGGAGGCCGGCAGTTAAAACAGATCATTGAAAAACAGCTGCCGGGGGTTAAGACAATTTATCTGACCGGACACGGTTCCGAAGAGGATTACCGTGCCGGCGTAGCCGAGGCGGAATATTACCTGCTCAAGCCTATCAGTATTGATGACCTGATCGCCAAAATAAATGACGCGCTGTCCAGGTAAAGGAGACTCACGCATGGGAAACCGACCGATTCCGGAAGAGACGGGGCTTACCTTTTATTCCAAAATCTCCGCCTCCATTTCTCACGAACTGAAGAACGCCCTGGCGGTGATCAACGAAAGCGCCGGTTTTCTGGAGGATGTCACCCTGATGGCCAAAAAAGGGGTCCCCCTGGATCCCGGACGCCTGGGTTCCCTGGCCGGGACCATTCTCAAGCAGGTGCAGCGGGCCAACACCATCATCAAGAACATGAACCGCCTGGCTCACAGTCTGGATGAGAAACAGGCCGCCGTCGATATCTCCTCCCTGCTGGAACTGATGCTGCGCGTTTCGGATCGGATTGCCGTCAACCGGGGAATTGAAATCAGCTCCACGACAGGGGAAGACCCGATTTCCATCAACACGTGCCCTTTCTTTCTGGAAACCCTGATCTGGCTTCTGCTGGACCTGTCCATGGATACGTGCGGAACGACAAAAAAGATAAACGTAAGCGCCAAACGATCCGGGGCCGGCGCGGAAATCGTATTTTCCGGGCTGATGGAGTTGGCCGGATCCCAGGCCGACGAGCTTCTGAACGGAAAAACGGCGCCGCTGCTGCATGCACTGGGTGCGAAACTGCGGGCGATCGAAGAAGAAGGCCGGTTGATCGTGTCCCTTCCGGCCGGCTGTCCGGCGTTGCCTTGAAAAAGCGCCGGCACTATAATAAATTATCTGGTAATTACTAACGTCATAAGGAGGCGTATCATGACAGACAAGGTTCTGATTGTGGATGATGAAAAAGATTTCCTGGATCTTATTTCCGAGCGGCTGAAAACGCGGGACATGAACGTGTCTACCGTTACCAACGCCAGGGACGCTATCTCCCTGATCGACAAGGAGTCCTATGACGCGGTGGTGCTGGATCTCCAGATGCCGGAAATGGACGGCCTGGAGGCCCTCAAGCGGATCAAGGAGAAGAACCCCGACGTGCAGGTCATCCTGCTGACCGGACATGCCACGGTGGAAAAAGGGGTCCAGGCCATGAAGCTCGGCGCCATGGATCTGATTGAAAAACCGGCGGATCTGGCCACCATCATCGACCGCATCAAGCGGGCCAAGGCGGAAAAGATCATTCTGGTGGAAAAAAAGAGCGAGCAGCGCATTCGTGACATCCTGACCCGCAAAGCCTGGTAGGGCCCGGAAGGAAGACCCCATCGCTCATTGCCCGTGACAATTAATTATTGACATGAGGCGCTCATTCGTTTATATAGTTGAAAAAACAGAAAGTTACAATCGAGGGGGCCATGTCGGAAAACCATTATCCAGGAACGGGGAGGCAGGGATTTACGCTGATCGAACTGATGATCGTTGTCGCCATTCTCGGGTTGCTGGCGATCATGGCCATACCGAATTATATTTCCTACCGCAATAAAGCCTTTTGCAGTCACGCCGAGGCGGACGCGTCCATCATTGCCGGTGAGATCGCGTCCTATTTCGCTATTCCGTCTCATACCACCATCGATAAAAGCCAGATTGCGCCCACCCCCCTTACCAATGCCACCTGGGATATTATTTCCGCCGACCCCAATCTGTGCATTACGATTACGGTCCAGGACGACTCCGGAAGGTGTTCACGCAGCTATCAGGAAAAAATGGCGGGATGGAAAGACGGCGTATATACCAAGACCATTCGCCGTTAAGTGCGCCGGAACGCGGGGGGCAGCCCCGAAAATCAATACTGCCAGTTCATGACGCCGAAGGCGAAGATATTCATGACAACAGCCGCCGCATATATCGCCCCCGAATAAAGGATTCTGGTCCGTATGGTTTTCAGACTGATGACCAGCATGGGGCTTAAGAAAAGGAAGAAATAGGCGCAGAAGATCGGCAGCACGCCCGTGGGGGTAAGGCTCCAGAATTTATATGACCAGACCAGATGCCCTCCCATGTTCAGCAGACCTTCCACGAAAACGCACAAAACCGCGTAGCCGACAACCCAGAAGAATTTTTCCGGCACCGCCAGAATTCTGGCTGTTTTGTCGCCGGAAAGGGTGTGGGTGTAAATGATGCCGGCGATCATGAACATGAACATGATCTCGATATTCCATCCGACCATGGTCCTTAAGGCTGTCTCTCCCGGCGTGGTCCAGAGCGCCGAGTACCGCGAAAAGCGAAAAATCCAGCCGTTGATGGTTTCAAACAGAAAATCGGTGCCAAACAGGGTCAGCCCCGCGAAAACGGCATCCCAGTTGCCCGTCTCCCGGGCTTTCTTGATTTCCAGGACATAAATATAAAGAACCATCGCCAGCAGGGGGATGACATACCACTTGAGAGCGGATAAATGCCTGAGGCCGTCAAGGGCAAGCGCTGATTCCGCTGTCATGACTGACTCCTGTCCCCGTCATCATTCCCGGGTGGCCCGGGGAAAATTTCTCAATCCGGAGACACCCCGGGAACGAACGGATTTACAAGTTATGAAAAGGATTGACGGCATGATGTTCGCTGTCCGTCAAATCACCGTCCAGGATCACCTTCCGAACACCTTCCCGGACCGCCGCTACCGCCTTGATTTCCGCCAGCACCTGGGGTTTGATCTTTCTGACGGTATCGATACCGCTGATATGAACCACACCGTCCTCGGCCGTCACCTTCAGCATGGGCTCGAGTTCCACCACGGCCGCCTTTATTTCCGCCGCCAGCAGCAGGTTGTCCAGTATCCGCCTGGACTCCGGCGTCGCCTGGAAGATCGGAGCCTGAGCCATGCGGCAGATGATGTCCACGGCGTCGTCCACGGTGATGGTCTTGACATGCAGTACCAGATCGTAAAGCTGGCTATCCCAGGTATCAATACCATAAAGCTGAAGGCCCCAGCGCCGGCGTTCATCATCGTCCTTTTTAAGAATATAAAGCGCTTTTTCCCCGGTGATGTTTTCTCTTTTGATCTCTTCTTTCACGCGTTCGGCCATATCGGAGATCACTCTTATTTTAAACACATGCGGAATATGCTGCAGAAAATAATGGCCGGCCAGGCCGTGGTACACCACGTTATCCTTCTGAACACGTTTTAACAGGGCTTTGCGGATATAGCTGATATATCGTTCCTTGCCGTGGGTGAACCGGTCCAGGACCGACGGGGCGTCGTGAAGCGCCCGGACCAGACGGATTTCCGGTATGTTAAACTCTTCAGAGGCCTCCAGGAGGATATCCCGGGATATACATTCAAAACCCAGTCTGGCGGCGACTTTTTCGGCGACTTCTTTTCCCCGGCTGTACGAGCCCCGGGAGATGGTGATCACAGGCATGACGTGTTCCTTTTTCCGATTTGGTTGCTGAAACGATTACTGGCCGGACATTACCATACTTTCCAGGAAAAACAAAACCGGGTTATTTGTAAAATTCAGGGCTTGAACAGGTCGCTTCGTGATGTTGCGGGGTTAAGAGGTGTAGGGTGCAGGGTTTAAGGCTTGGGGTTTAGGATTCAGGGTTGAGGGTTGAGCGGCATTAAAAAGCTTGATGATCCGCGGTATTCGGATATATATAATGACCGTAACGTCTGGAAAGACCGCCTCACCGGAAAGTGATGTTGGTTTTATACGTTAAACCAAATACAGAAAGGGAACCCCATGGGCAACGAGATGTATTTCACCAAGGATCACGAAATGGTCCGCAAGGCAGTTCGGGATTTTGTGAACAAGGAGATCAATCCTTACGTGGACGAATGGGAGGAAAAAGGGATTGCTCCCCTTCATGAGCTGTTTAAAAAAATGGGCGATCTCGGCTTTCTGGGAATCCGTTACGATCAGAAATACGGCGGCATGGGACTGGACTACTGGTACGAACTGGTCTTCATCGAAGAGCTGTCCCTGATCAACTGCGGCGGCGTTCCCATGGCCATCCTGGTTCAGACCAACATGGCCACCCCGGCGATTGATCAGTTCGGCAGCGAACATCTCAAGGAAACGTATTTAAAACCGGCCATCGCCGGCGACATGGTGGCGTCCATCGCGGTGACGGAACCCGATGCCGGTTCGGACGTGGCGGCCATAAAAACCTTCGCCAGAAAAGACGGCGATTCTTACGTCATCAACGGCTCCAAAACCTACATCACCAACGGCACCCAGGCCGATTTTCTGACCCTGCTGGCCAGGACCAGCGAAACGCCCGGATACCATTCCTTCGGGCTGTTTGTCGTGCCCACCAACCTGCCGGGTTTTCATGTCAGCAAGAAACTGGACAAGATGGGCATGCGCAGCAGCGACACGGCCGAGCTCTTCTTCGACAACCTGAGGATTCCCGCTGAAAACCTCATCGGCCAGGAAGGGGAAGGGTTCATTTACCAGATGCAGCAGTTTCAGCATGAACGATTCTCCGCCCTGCCCGGCTGCTATATTTCAACCCGACGCGTGATCGATGAAACCGTGAAATTTCTGAAGCAGCGAATTGTTTTCGGCAAGCCCCTGATCAAGAAGCAGGTCCTGCAGCATCGCCTGGCCCTGTGGCTGTCCGAAATAGAGGCCATGCGGCAATTGACCTATCATATCGTGCGATTGAAAACAGCCGGCCAGGACGTCACCAAAGAGATTTCCATGGCCAAACTGTTCGGCGCCCGGCTGCTCAACAAGGTCATGGACGGCTGCCTGCAGATGCACGGCGGCATGGGTTACATGAATGAAATGGCCATTTCACGGGCCTTCCGGGATTCCCGGCTGATTTCCATCGGCGGCGGCGCTGACGAAATCATGTGTGAGATCATTTCCAAACTGGAAGGATTTTAAACCGGTCAAACCGGATTGCCTTTTTTTCGACAAGGAAAGGCCGTAGCAGGCGCGGCCTGAAGGACGCCCCTGCATTATCAGGCAGAAAACTGAAGCGATGAAACACAAATACCTTCTCCTCAACCTGGCGCTTTTCATGTGGATGACTATCCCCGGCACCGCCCGGGCCGCCGCGGAAACCGTGACGATCCCCCTCACCCTGGATTACGCCCTTATCCGCATGGCCTTGAATGAGCAGCTCTATGACCAGCCGGGCGGCCGGGCCGTTATCGTGGACGAAAAGACGGGGATAAACTCCACCTACATCGCCATCTGGAATCCGGAAATCCGTTCCGAAAACGGGTTAATCGTCACCGGCAGCAGTATCCAGGTCAAGCAGGGCGCCCGCCTGCTGGGCGCCCCCATAGATGTGTTCAAATGGGAGGGGTACATCGAGCTGTATCAGCGGGTCATCCTGGACGAAAAAGGAACCAGCGTCCGTCTGAAAGTGGTGGATTCGCGCCTGTATGCCGCCAGCCGCAAACCGGTGGCCATTGACCCGGCCGTTGTTGAAATGATTCAGGACCATATCCGGGACTTTTTCAGTGACCTCGCCTTTGATCTGGATCTTCCCATGGATGAAATCAGGGCGATCCTGCCCTCTTTCTTTGCCCGGGAAAACAAAGCGCAACTGGATCAACTGTTGTCGTCGCTGAAAGTCAGCGACCTGCGCGTGGACCCGGACGCGATCCGCCTGACGCTGTCCATGATCATTGAGACACCGCCGCCGGCAGCGGAAGAACCGCCCCTGGAACTGTCGGCCGAGGAGATGGAACGGGTGTCGGAACTCTGGGAGTTATGGGATGCTTTTCTGATCTACCAGATGGGAACACTTCTGCAGGGGCAATTGACGGACGAAGAACGGCAGCGCCTGTTGGAAACCCTGCTGGAGCTCCGCTATGGTTTTGTCCGGGCGGTGAACGATAAAACCGCCGGTAATGATCTGGTCAGACAGCAGTTTGTCTACGCCTGGGAGCAGTTATCCGGCATATTGAGAAACCGCCTGGGCGGGATATCCGGCCAGGGGAAAATGGTGAAATATCTGGCGTTCTTTACTGCCGCCGACGTCCTGTCCGCCCTGGACAAGCTGGGTCCGACCCTGGGCATTGAAATCAGCCGGGACGGCCTGATCCGCATGGCCCAGTTAATCAGCGACCAGGAAATCGACCTGGGATATTCCCTGGCGGTGGACGACAATCTCCGGAAACTGATGGGGTTCGCCCCGTCCATGGATGAAAGCGGTCCAGCCTATCATGGTCTGGAAATCCCGTTGCCGGAGGAGGGCGAGCCCGTTCCGCCGCAGAAAGACGAACTTGCCCCAGCGCAGGAAGGTGAGCCCGCACCACCTCAGGAAGTAGAACCGACTCCGCCTCAGGAAACAGCGCCCGCTCCGCCGGTGGAGGTGATTACCGGTTTTATCCTGCGACTTCTCATCGCCCCGGCATACGCGGAAGAGGCTCCCGCTCCACCGGACCTGGAGGCGCTCAAACAGTGGCTCGCTCCCAAAGACAATCTGGGACCCTATCTGGCCCGGGTTCGACAGGTACTGGAAAAAACCGCCGACGAAGCCCTGGCCAACAACAAGCTCGATGCCTCTCTCCAGCCCATGTACCGGCTGATGATCATGGCCACCGCCTGGCAGGAAAGCTGCTGGCGGCAGTTTATCACGGTCAAAGGCAATATGACGCCGCTCCTTTCCTATAACCAGTCCTCGGTGGGACTGATGCAGATCAACCAGCGCATCTGGCGGGGATTCTACAAGGTCGAAAGCCTGCGGTGGAATATCGAATATAATGCCAAAGCCGGCGCGGAAATCCTGGCTCACTATCTGAAAGATTACGCCCTGAAAAAAATGGATCCGGCCAACCCCTTGAGCCACGATTTACTCAGCCGGGCCTTATACGCCATGTATAACGGAGGCCCGGGGGATTTCAAAAAATTTCTCCAGCGTAACCAGACCCAGACTTTTTATGAAAGCGACAAGCTCTTCTGGGATAAATACAGTATGGCCAAGGCGGGAGAACTCGAAAAAGTGTCCATTTGTCTGACAGGCAAATAACCGTCTGCCGGCCGGGAAATGGGGATTGCATCAGGCATGACTCGTTCCGCCATTTTCCGGTTCTTCCCCACGCCTGTCGCAGACGCGATATCAGGTCAAAACACGCCTGCCGATTTTCTTTACAACCTGTAAAAACAATCAAATAAAAAAAATCTGTTTTGCCCCCCCGCTGAATTCAGATCACGATGCGGGCTAAAAATGTAGATCGGTATAAAATTGTTGGTAGCGTTCGCCGCCGAGATTGTGATACAACTTATTGAAAAAAAATAATAATCGGAAACAGGGCCGGGCCGGCATCGGAAAACCTTGTTTTTCGCGGACGGTTTTGAAAACTCCAGCGTTGTTGGCATACTTCATGAATCCTGATAATTGGAGTAGCCCATCGGCAGTGAGTAGCGACAACACCCGGATGTTGTTGCGAAGACGATCCCCTCTCTGCGGATAACCCAACGAAAAACAGTGAGTGCGCGAGATGACCAACGGCAAACAGAAAAATTACTACCAGTCGCTTTCCCGGAACATGATCGTCAGCGTGATTACGGTTTCTTTCGCTCCGATGCTGCTGGTCATTTTCATCCTGCTCCATCAATTCAGCACGGCCTATCATGAAAAAACCTATGCCCACCTGACTGAACTGGTGCAGAAGCACAAGCAGCAGATTGACACGTTTTTAAATGAAAAACTGGCCAATATCCGCTTTCTGGCCATCACCAGAACCTATGAGACCCTGAACGACAACGATTTTCTCGAAAAAAAGCTGTTTTATCTCCGTGAAGACTACGGCAATGTGTTCGTCGATCTGGGCATTGTGGATGGAAAAGGAGACCAGGTGGCCTACGCCGGTCCCCATGGCCTGGCCAACGTCAATTATGCCGGCGCCGACTGGTTCAAAAACGCCTGGGACAGTGACACGTATATCAGCGATGTGTTCCTGGGCTTCCGGGGAACACCCCATTTCATCATCACCGTCAAGCACAAAGACGACGAACGCCCGTTTCTGATCCGGGCGACCATCGATTTCATGGCCTTCAATTCCCTGGTTCAGAATCTGCGGATCGGCAAGACCGGTTACGCCTTTATCCTCAACCGGGACGGCAAATTCCAGACCCAGCCGACGGCGGGAATTACCATTGAGCCCAGCGAGTACATGTTCTTCTGGGAAGAGGTGGAGAAAGCGCATAACAACATCCTGATCACCCGCCTGGCCGATGATACGGACATGGATAATTTATATGCCGTGGGCAGCCTCAAAAACGGGGACTGGCTGCTTATCGTCAAGCAGCAGAGCGCCGACGCCTTTTCCGACCTGAAACGCATGCGGATAATTTCGCTGATTATTTTTCTTTTCGGCGGCGCCGCCATTGTGTTCATGGCCATATATATATCCCAGCGCATGGTCCGGCGCATCCGCAGGGCCGATATCGCCAAGGAAGGCATGAACCAGCAGATCATCGAAACCGGCAAAATGGCTTCCATCGGCGAACTGGCGGCGGGGATTGCCCATGAAATCAACAACCCGGTGGCCATCATGGTGGAGGAAGCCGGATGGATCGGCGATCTGCTGGAGGAAGAGGATCTGGCCGGAAGCGCCAACCTGAAAGAGTTCAAACGGGCGCTGGCCCAGATCAACACCCAGGGCAAAAGATGCAAGGAGATCACCCACAAGCTTTTAAGTTTCGCCAGAAAAACGGATTCCACCACCAAGGACGTTCAGATCAACGACCTGGTGGTGGAGATCGTCAATCTCTCCCGGCAGATGGCCAAATACAACAAAGTCGTCATCGAGACCGACCTCCAGAAAGATCTGCCTTACATCATGATCTCTCCCTCCGAAATGCAGCAGGTGCTGTTGAACCTGATCAATAACGCCCTGGATGCCATGGAAAAAACCGGCGGCGTCATCCGCATTTCCACCAAAGTCAGCGAGATCAAGCCCGGCCATATCGTCATTGTCGTGGAGGACACCGGACCCGGTATTCCCGAGGCCAATCTTCCCCGCATCTTCGACCCCTTCTTTACCACTAAACCCGTAGGCAAGGGAACCGGCCTGGGACTTTCCATCTGTTACGGGATCATTAATAAAATGGGAGGCAAAATTGACGTTCAGAGCGCCGTGGAAAAAGGAGCGCGCTTCCGGATCTGGGTCCCCTTCCAGCAGCAGTAACTGGCGCGGCGCGGGAACGCCGGTTGATTTTTTTCCGTGCTTCAAATATAAGTAAAATAATAATAACGGTTTTTTCAGTACCATATAAGAAAGGAGAGCATTCAATGGCAACGAGTTCCATCATGCTGGTGGATGACGAGGTTCCCTTTGTAGAGACCATGGCCAAGCGCCTGGACAAACGGGGGTTGAAAATCATTGCCGCCCACAGCGGTGATGAAGCGTTGACCCTTCTGGACAGGGAAGGTAGCGTGGATGTGATCATTCTGGATGTGAAAATGCCCGGCAGGGACGGTATTGAAACCCTGCGGGAGATTAAAAAACGTCATCCGCTGAAGGAAGTTATCATGCTGACCGGCCACGCCACCGTAGAAACCGCCATCGAAGGGATGAAGCTGGGTGCGTTTGATTATCTGATGAAACCCTGCGACATCGATACCCTGATCACCAAGGTAAAAGAAGCCGTCAGGAAGAAGCATTCCCATGACGAAAAGATTGAAAAAGCCAGAATCGACAAACTGATCCTCAACCGCGGGTATGACTAAATCCATCATGGACAGCAAAACCAAAACAGACCTGCCGGCCGCACCTGTCCGGCTCCTTCTGGTCGATGATGAGGAGGGATATGTCAATGTGCTGGCCAACCGCTTGAGAAAAAGAAACTTTGACGTGACATCGGCATACAGCGGCGGAGAGGCCATCCGGGCGGTAAGAGGAAAGGATTTTGACGTGGCCATCCTGGACCTGAAAATGGAGGACATGGACGGCATTGAGGTCCTGAAAATTTTCAACCAGATGGGGCTGTCCATGAAAGTCATCATGTTGACCGGGCACGGCTCCCAGGAGGCGGCCCGGGAAGGGTTGAAGCTGGGGGCCTTTGACTATCTGACCAAGCCCTGCGAACTCCAGGAACTGATCCAGAAAATTGATGAGGCGTATCGGAATACGGCGAACACTCCGTGAGTATCAGTGATCGACCGGTTGATTCCTCCCCGGGACAATATCAGGAAACGAAACACTAGGAGCGCGGATATATGGAATCCATACGCCTGCTGCTGGTGGATGACGAGACCGACTTCAGGGCACCGCTGAAAAAACGGCTCCAGAAAAAGGGATTTTTTGTCCTGGAGGCTGAAAACGGCGACCGTTGCCGGGCCGTTATGGAAAAAGAGCCCGTGGACGTGGTGATCCTGGACGTGAAAATGCCCGGCATGAACGGTCTGGAGGTACTGCGGTGGATCCGGGACCGTTTTCCCGGAACGGAGGCCATCCTCCTCACGGGCCATGCCAGTACCGCCGACGGCGTAGAGGGAATCAAAAAAGGCGCTTTTGACTACCTCACCAAACCGGTGGATTTTGAACACCTGACGCAGAAAATCATTCAGGCGGCTGAAAAAACAAAACACGAAAAAACAAAACAGGAGGAGGCGGAATTCAGGCACCGGATGACACAGCAACTGGCGGCCGCCCAGCGTCTCGCCTCACTTGGCACCCTGTCCACCGGCATCACCAGAGAAATTGAGAGGCCGCTGTCCGTTATCATCGAATGCACAGAATATTTAAGGCTGATGATGGGCAGGGCGGAAAACACGGCCATCCCCTGGAAAAAAGAGATTGACATCATTATCAGCAAAATGGAAGCCGCCAGTGACCGGATCGGACGCATTGTTCATCCATTGCTCGGCTTCACCCGGCAGACCGAAACGGTCACCGAACAAACCAATCTCAAGAGCCTGGTATCGGTCTGCGTAAAGTCGGCACTGGAACAGGCCAAGGGGAAAAATATCGACATCGTCCTCGACCTGGACCGGGCCGAAGGCGTCATCTGGAGTGATCCGGACGACGTGCGCCAGATTATCGGCAACCTGATCGCCAACGCCATTACCGCCGTTGAATCGGACGGCACCATCACGGTCGAACTGACCGATACGGACGCCGGCGTCCGACTTTCGGTAAAAGACGACGGATGTGGAATTTCCGGGGATGACCTGGAAAAAGTTTTCGAACCGTTTTTCACCACCCGGCCGGAAGAAAGTCCCGGGCTCGGGCTTTACGTGACGTCCGTTATTGTCGACCGCCTGGGTGGAAATATTGCTGTGTCCAGCCGGGTCAAGCAGGGAACAGTTTTCCAATTGACGCTGCCGCGCATCCGTGAAAATTGAGGCGCATAGTAACCATGACCAAACAGTTATCCAGACAAGGAGGCACACCATGACTAAAAAACTGAACGTATTAATGGCTTTTGACGGCTCCGACCAATCCATGGACGCGGTTCGGTACATCAGCCGCTTTTTCCCGGAAAACACCACCCATGTCAACCTCTTTCACGTCGCCACGGAAGTTCCGGAAGCCTTTCTGGATTTGAGCCGGGATCCTGTCGCCAGCCGCGCGATCTCCTCGGTGACCGCCTGGGCCGCGGGGATCAAGCAGAACATCACCAACGCGCTGACCAAGGCGACAACCATCCTGCGTGATGAGGGGTTCCCCGTTCAGGCGATCAAAGCGACTTACCATCACCGCAAAGCCGGTGTGGCCCGGGATATCCTGGCTGAATCCCGCAACGGATACGATGTGCTGGTGGTGGGCCGGTGCGGCATCAGCCGCATTCAGGAAGTGGTCCTGGGAAGCGTTGTCAACAAACTCCTGTCCGTCTCCGACCATCTGCCCATGGCTGTTATCGGCGGCTGCCCGGAAACCGAAAAAATTCTGATCGGTTTTGACGGTTCCACAGGCGCCTTCAAGGCGGTGGATTGCGTCTGCGACCTGATGGCCTCGGACGAACGGGACGTCATGCTCTGCCATGTGGTGAGGTCGCTGAACATTTTTCTCAATGATCAGCAGATTTTCGGGTCGGAAGAAGAAAAGTTGTGGCTGGACGAAACCCGCCAGGCGGTGGAAAAGCCCATGCTCGAGGCGGAGCAGAAACTGATCGACGCCGGCTTTCATCCCGGCCGGACCTGCAAACAGATTCTGGAAAACAAAATCACCCGCGCCGGCGGTATTGTCCAGGCGGCCAGGGAAGGCGGGTACGGCACCATCGTCATGGGCCGCCGCGGTCTTTCCGCCGTGGAGGAGTTTCTCATGGGCCGCGTCAGCCGCAAGGTCCTGCACATGGGCACCCAGCGGGCCGTCTGGATCGTATAAGACCCATGAGCGAAAATCTGTTCCCATCGGAAAAACCAGCCGTGCTGATCGTCGATGACGATAAAGCCCTGTGCCGGTCCATGCTGAAAATTTTCAACGTGCGCCATATCCCGGCGCAGGCGGTCAACGACGGCCGGGAGGCCCTGGAAGAACTTTCCCGCCGGATGTACGACGTGGTGCTGCTGGACGTGAAAATGCCCGGTCTCGACGGCATCGAGGTGCTGCAGGAAATGAGACGCCGCGGCATTACCGCCGAGGTAGTGGTACTGTCCGGTCACGCCTCCCTGGAAACGGCCGTGGAGATCGTCAAATACGGGGCCTATGACTATCTCCTCAAGCCCAGCGCCGTGGACGAAATCCTGCTGAAAATATCCGGCGCGTTCGATCAGAAGAAGGAAAAGGAAAAGGTCCGGTAGACCGGCGCGGTCAACCTTTTTCCGGTTCCGCCCGACAGGCCCGGGGTTTTTCCAGGTCGTAGCAGCCATCCAGAAACCGGGCGGACAGATCGTCAACGCTTCGCTCCGTGTTCATCAGCATGTCCATCTGCCGGGTAAAGATGAGCAGCCTTCCCAGGACGTCAAGCTTTTCCAGGACCAGTTCCATGGCCTGCTTGTTGAAACGGGCGGTGACCCGGTCTCCCTGGACCTCCACCAGAAAATCCCTGGCTTCAAGAATGTTGCGAATCAGCCGGGCCCGCCGGTTTCGCCGGACGTTGTCGGCGGCCCCGCCCTTGAACTGGAAATGAATGTAGTTTTTCATGGCCGTCTGCCCGCAGAAGGTATCCAGGATGCTATAGTGGTAGCCCACCCGGGAACTGAAGTTCACGTATTTGTCGGAAATAATCGCGTAGCTCCGATCCCCGAAACGTTCAACCACCGGATTCGGCGGCGCCAGCATCTGCTGGCTGACGACCGAAAGGAATCCCCGCACGTCGATGGGCCGGGGTTCAAGGGGTTTCAGGTCCTTGTGAAGCATGCCTTCCAGCAAAGCCCTGAAGGGCGTCGAAACGACATGATCGACGGTGATCTTTCTCGCCTTTTCCGGGGCGGCCAGTCCGCCGCCCAGGTCGATCACATACAGATCAATGGGCAGGGGCGCGGACAGCTTGACGGAAATGTGGCCGTGATCCGAGGTAAAATCGCTGATGTGAAAAATCTCGCCGTAAGACTTCTCGTGGGTAAACCGCACGATGTCATGGATGGTCCGGCAGTTGCCGGCCGTGAACCTGCGGGACCGGGGATTCTTTAAATGCAGCGGAACGACATGTTGCGCGAGTCTTTCCAGGACCTGATACACCGGCGTCTTTTTCATGAAGGCCCCGCGATGCCACTGAACATCCAGCAGTTCCTCCACCTTGCCGGCATAAACCCGGGAACCGAAGGCATCGACGGTAACGATCTCCCCCGGCTGAATGGCCTGGGTGGCGTTCTTGGTGTTGAGCAGCGCCGGAATCTTGTATTCACGGGCCAGGGAGGCCATGTGGCCGGTAATACTGCCCAGGTTGGTAACGATGGCCCGGGCCAGGGGCATGACGATGACGTATTCGGGGGAGGAATTGGCGGCGACCAGCACGCCGCCTTCGGGAAAGGAAAGCAGGTCTTCCTCGGAACGGACGATACAGGCCGGACCCCATCCGACGCCGGGGCTGGCCGCTTCACCGCCTTCGACCAGCACCGGGTATTGTTCGAAACGCTGCGGGGCGCAGGTCTCATCCCCGCACCGCTCGATCATCAGGGGCCGGCTCTGGAGAATGATCAGGTTCCCGTCGCCGTCCAGCGCCCATTCAATATCCTGGGGGCCCTGGAAATGCGCTTCCAGTTTCAGGGCGTATTCCGCCAGCCGCAGGGCCTGCTCATCGGTCAGACAGGGCGTCTGGCGGATATCCCCGCTGACGGGTGTTTCCATGAGATACCCGTCCGGGTTGGTCGTCAGTTCTACGGATTTGGAAGCAATCGTCTTTTTCAGCAGCGCCGGCGGTGAGGTCTTGGACACCTCGAAGGCATCCGGCGAAACGGTGCCGTCCACCACATAGGACCCCAGCCCCCAAGTGGCGTTGATGATGATGTTGTTTTCCGTCAGTTGAAAGGGATGGCGGGTATAGACGACCCCTCCGGCCCGGGCCCGGATCATTTCCAGACAGGCCACGCTCATGGCCGCTTCTTCAAAGGGGATCCCCATGTGCAGCCGGTAGGAAACGGCCCGCGGCGTGAACAGGCTGGCCAGCACCGCCTTGTACTTGCCGATCAGGTCCCCGGCGGGAACATTGAGAAAACTCTGGTACTGTCCGGCGTAGGATAGTTCGCTGTCCTCTCCGATGGCGCTGCTGCGCAGGGCCACCGGCACCGACCGCTCCGGGCTGATCTCCTGTTCATACGCCTTGAGGATCGCCTCCTCTACCGCCTTCGGGATTTCAGCCTCGATAATCAGCCGCTGAATATCATGACTGACCCGCATCAGGGACTGGGGATCCTCACCGCTGATTTCCATCTTCAGCTTGCGGATCTCATCCATGATATCGTTATACTCGATCAGTTCGTCAAAGGCGGTGGTGGTAATGGCAAACCCCCTGGGAATCGGCAGATGACAGCGGCTCTTCACTTCCCCGAGGTTGGCGTTCTTGCCGCCGACATAATCCACCATGTCGTGGGTGATGCGCGTGTAGGGAAGAACCACGTCCGGCAACCGGGGAACGTTCTTCAGTTCCAGTTCCTGATTCACGGCCGCCTGGATGCCGTTCAGCGTCCCATGCAGATCCGGATAGGTCCGCCCGGACAGATCCTCAAAACTCTTGACCATCCGGAAGGCATGATAAACAACCCGCACCATCTCCGACCGGATATAGGACATGCCGAAAACATACTGGCCGGTCAGCTTCTCCTCCATGCCGGCGATGATCTTCAGCAGTTCGGCGTTGGATTCCAGCAGCGCCTTGAAATTGACGTATTTTTTCCGGAAAATATTCATCATCCCGGCCGGATCATGTCCCGGCCCGGACTTCTTTTTCAGCAGCGCTTTGATCTGTTTCCACATGGGTCGTCGCTCCTCCGGATCAATCCGGCGTCAGGTATCGCGTGGCCGGGCCAAGGCCCTCTTTCTTCAGCAGCCCTTTCTGCACCAGGTCTTGAAGATCATAAATGGCGGTCCGGGAAGAAATGCTTCCCCCGGCCTGGGCCTGATACTCGCTGCGGGTGATAGTCCCCCGGGAGAGGATATAGGGATAAACCCGCTTCTGGCGTTCATTGAGAGGAATACCGTTCTGAAATCCGGCTATTGACACCGCCCGTTGAGAACGACTGCCGTTTCCGTTGCCGGCAATATTTTCTTCCGACAGCAGGGAAGGATAAGTCAGCCTTGTTTCAGGATCGGCGGAGATATCCATGTCCGCGTCCGGATAACCGCCGCCTTCGATCAGGATATCACCGGCCTGAATGGTATTGCCTTCGCACATGACTCCAGCCCGGGTAATGGCGTTCTTCAGTTCCCGGATATTGCCCGGCCAGTCATGATTTTTCATCTTTTCCAGCGCTCCTTTGCTGATCCCCAGCGTCCTGCGTCCGGTTGATGTCCTGACCTGTTCCAGGAAATGGTTGATCAGCACCGGAATATTTTCCTTCTGCTCCCGCAAAGGAGGGGTATTGATGGTGATCACGTTAATCCGGTAATACAGGTCGGCCCGGAACTGCTGCTTTTCGATCATCCGGTTCAGGTCTTCATTGGTGGCGCAGATTACCCGCACGTCCATGGCGATGTCCTGATCGGAGCCCAGCTGCTTTATGGTGCGCATGGCCACCGCCCGGAGAAGCGCCTGCTGCACGTTGGGTGAAGCGGTCTGGATTTCGTCCAGAAAAATCGTGCCGCCGTCGGCTTCCAGGAAAGCGCCGCGGCGGTCGGTCCGGGCTTCCGTAAAGGCGCCTTTGACATGACCGAAAAGGGTGTCCAGCAGCAGGTTTTCCGACAGTTCACCACAGTTCACCGAAATAAACGGCCGGCCGGACCGCCGGCTGTGCCGGTGGATTGCTTCGGCGGCCAGCTGCTTGCCAGTGCCGGTTTCACCGATAATCAGGACATCGGCGTCGGCCCGGGACGCTTTGCGGATAGAAGCTTTGAACTGTTCCATGCGGCTGCCGAATCCGACGATCTCCGGCAGGTCATCCGCGGATGTCGGTTGCGTAACCGCGGGGAACGCTTCCTCCAGATTGATTTTCTCCTTGTTTTCCACACTCCGGATCCGTTTTTCCTGTTCCCGGATGGCGACGATCTGGGCCTTGATCGCTTCGATCATGGCGTTGATGGCCTGCTGCAGCATCCGGACCTCGTAAATCGACGATTTAATCCGGATCGGCTCAAGCGGACGGTTTTGCGTATCAGCCACCGCTCCGGCCAGTTTGTAAATGGGTTTGGTAATCATATGAGAAAGAACGAAAATCACCGAAGAGATAACAAGGATGGTGATAAGGGATAGAATCAGCATGGTGTCCAAATGCTTGTACTGGGCCAGCAGGGCAAACCGGGAACGATCGATATAAGCCAGACCGGCGTATACCCGGCCTTCAAAAGAAACCGGGGTATACGTCAGGTAATAGTCCCGCACGGTCTGCCCCTCATGAGGAGCGGCTTTCAACTCAATCAGTTCGTGTTTACCAGCCTCGACGTCTTTCACCATTTTCCAGAACGGCTGATAAATCGATCCGGGCCTGTAGGCAAAGGGCAGCCCCGGCTTTCCCAGGGTTCCATAGCTGTAATCCATCCGGGCCAGATGAGTGGTCAGATCCAGATCCACCGCTTCCGGATCTTCTGATTGAAAAAGAATCCATCCTTCCAGATCGAACAGATAGATAAAACGGGTTTCTGACGTCCGTGAAAAAGCCCACAGAGGTGAACGGGGCGAATTTAAAACAGAAAGGAGATTACGGATAAAACGGACATCCAGAGACAACAGCAGATAACCGGACTTTTCTCCATTATCGGAATAACAGGGCGTTCCAAAATAAATGACATGGGAACGGATCTTCTGGTCCGGATGATTGTCAGTGGGAAAGGGTTCCTGTACTTCCGTAACCGGGGAAATCCAGACATCTCCGGCATTCAGTTTTTCCAGATAGCCGATGGTAACAAACGGATCGGGTGTAATATCAGCGATGGCCTCCTGGGAAACCGGAAAAATCTGATTCCCTTTTGCCAGAAGAAAAATATGATGGCCTTTTTTATGCGAGATAAAGAGTAATTCATGATAGTCTGTTTTCCGAGTCGCCACCAGACGTGAAAAGTTTTCGTGCAACCCCCTTCCGTCACCGGCAACTTGCGCGACAAGAAGCAAATCCTCCCGGCACCGCGCAAAAAGCGAATCGATCTCGTGGGCCATGGCCTTTACCTGAATACGGCTGGACCGCTCCAGGGCTTCGTTTATAAAATTTAATGATGTCTGATAGTTAATATATCCAGTCAGCATCAGAACAAGAACCACCGCGGGGATAATGTACATGAGAAGCCGGGTTCGCAAGCTGAACCCTTTTGCACGATTAGGGGAGGCGTTGGCCATTCCTTCAGCAAACCGATCTAATATACCCATCACAATTTCCTGAATATTATTCTTTAAATCAAATATCTATAAAATATTTGTAAATATCGCAATCCGGGTGCCATACAATCATGGCACGGGTATTGCTATCTCATTCGTCAAAATAATTGTGCAACCAAACCAAGTTCAAGTCAACATATTTTAAAAACCACTAACTAACTGTAAGGAGGAAAAGATCATGGCAAAGAAAATTCGAGTTACAGTATGCTGTTTCATTGTTCTGGCGCTGCTGTTACCGTCCATGGCGATGGCAGGAGGAGGCGGCGGAGCAAGCGAGCTGATCGTGGTCGCGGATACCAGGGTTCTGATGGGTGACGGACTGTATACCGCCTTTATGAAGTACATGGCCGACGCATACAATCACAACATGGTGATTTTTGCCACCTGGTGCACGGTTCTTACAGCTGCCTATGGCGCACTCCTGGGATTTTTAATGGACTGGCTCATGTCGAAAACCGGTCTGGACCTGAAGAGCCGGAAGATACTGGAGCATTGATTCAACATTTTTTTTAAATAAGGAGAAATAGACATATGGACTGGTTATACATGTATATGCCGATAGCAGGGTTGAATATCTTCTGGCCGGGGCTGGTGTTGATCGGATTTGCCGTAGGCACCATCGGCGGATTTTTCGGAATGGGCGGTGCCTGGATGGTAACGCCGGGGCTGAATATTCTGGGCTTTCCCATGGCCTTTGCCATTGGTACGGACATGGCCCATATCGCCGGCAAATCCATGGTATCCACCATCCGTCATTCCAAGTTCGGCAATGTTGACTACAAGCTCGGGATGGTGATGGTCGTGGGTACCATGGTAGGCATTGAAATAGGCGCTCAAATTGTCATGCACCTTGAAAAGGCCGGCAATATAGGAACGGTCGTGCGTTGGGTGTATGTGGGCCTGCTGTCCCTGATCGCGTTTTTGGTCTTCTATGACTACTATAAAGCCACCCGGAAAAAAGCGGCCGGAGACGTGGGCGAACACGGGGCCGAAGGCATCACCTGGTACAAAAGCCTTCATAAAATCAAGATCCCGCCCATGGTCCATTTCAAGAACGCCGGTTTTACCTGCTCCGCCTGGCTGCCCATGTCCGTGAGCTTGCTCACCGGCATACTGGCCGGTTTTCTGGGCATCGGCGGCGGGCTGATCCGCATGCCTTCCCTGGTTTACCTGATCGGCTGCCCGACCCATATCGCCGTGGGCACGGACCTGTTTGAGGTCATGATTTCCGGCCTCTACGGTGCCTTCACCTACGCCATCAAGGGCCGGATCGAAATCGTGGCGGTCTTCGTCATGCTGACCGGCGCGGCCATCGGCGCCCAGATCGGCACGGTGGCCACCAAGTACGCCAAGGGCTACGGCATTCGTATCGCCTTCGGTATCGCGGTTATCTGCTGCATGATTTCCATCATCCTGAAGGAATTCGGTTTCAATTCAGCCGCCGCGGTACTGATTCTGGGTACCATCGGCGCCATCTGCGTCTACATCGTCAAGATCATGCTGGCGGGGGCTATCGAGGAATTAAGAGAGAAAAAAGCGGCTGCAGAAATATGAGCCCATGACCAATCAGAGGAACTTCAAGGGAAAGGAGACGATTCAATCATGAAATCATATCTGATCATCGGTATCTGTATTTTCGGGTTGTTACTGACCACTTCCGCTTTGGCCGAGGAAGTCGTCCAGGGAGAATGCCTGGAATACAATATGGAAAGCAAAATAATTAAAATTAAAGAGTACGACACCAACTTCAGCAAGGAAGCAAAATACGGGGTGGCTACGAATATTGAAAGCGAATATGATGTTTCGCAGGCGAAAATCGGCGCCAAACCCGAACCCGGAAATATCCTGCGCATTGCCTACAGAAATGAGGACAACCGCAAGATCGCTACCAAGGTAATGAATGTCACCAAGCAGGACCTGATGAAAAAATAACGGCAACAGCAATCCGGCGCGGTCGCTCTCCATGCGCGGGAGCGACCGCCGTCCGGAATTCCGGAAGGAGAAAGCTCATGATAACAAAAAGAGGCTGGATGATGATTGTCATCGATTTAATTGTTCTTATGGAGTTGACCGCGTCCATTGGTATTGCCAGCCGTTTTAACGATTCCATGACCGCGGTCTTCCTCTATGTCTATATCCCCACCGCCCTGGTCACTATCATTATCAGCAAAATATGCCTCAACCGTTTCTGTCCCGTCGATCCGGCCGAGGCGGAAAAGATTCAGCCGGTATTCCCCCTGTCCTGAAAATCGTTCCCCCCACCGGTTCCATTGGTCCCTCCGCGCCGGATACGGGACGGCGCAGAGGGAAAACCTTTTTCATCTTGTAAAGAATTTCAGCATTATTTCCGGCGGTCCGTCACCAGGCCTTGTTTTCGCCTCGCCTCGTTCCCATGCCTGCCATGGAACAGGATCCGTGATGGCAACTAACCTCCTATAATCGCAACGTTTTATCATACGCCATTACCATCGCGACCGATTCACGTCAAACGACCGGGGATATACATAAGGTGGCACTATATTTGCTTTTATATATGGCGATGCCGGGCCGGATTAGAATCAGGACCGGAACCATTGATATGTAGCCGACCACAGGGGAAGCCAGGTAACACGGTAAGTTAACTTTGATTGGGAGGAGATGAACCATGAAGAAAAAACAGAAAATACTGGTTTTAGTCGACGGTTCTGACCGATCCTGGATGACGATTGACTATATCAGGGAAGTGGAAGCCTTCCGCAAGGGAGAGCTGGTGCTGTATCAGGTCTACAGCGAAATCCCGGAGTGTTACTGGGATCTGGACACGGACCCCATCCGGCCGACTGTCCTGAAAGGTTTTGAAGAGTGGCGCAAGGAGAAACTGGAATCACTTGAAAAATTCATGGCGGAGGCCAAACGCCGTCTGATTGCCGCCGGTTTTGAGGAAAAACAGGTAAAAATAAAAATTCATCAGCGGGAAAAAGGAATCGCCCGGGACATCCTGGACGAATGCAAAAAAGGATATGACTCGGTTATCCTGCGCCGGCGGGGAATGGGAACCATCAAAAGCATCACCCTGGGCAGCGTTTCCACCAAACTGATCTCCAAATTCCCGGATGTGCCGATGATGCTGGCCGGCAGACGGCCCCACAACAAAAAGCTGTTGCTCGCCGTGGACGGATCACCCGCCTCCACCCAGGCCGTTGATTTCATCGGACGGTACTTCGGCCCCTACGATTATTCGGCGGAGCTTTTTCATGTCATCCGCGGCATGGGCACGTTAAACCCCATGACGCCGGAATACCTGCCGCCGGAAATTATCACGCTGATGCAGGATGAAGTCATCCGGAAAATCGATCAGTTCAAAAAGCGGCTGATCAAAGCCGGCTTTGATGAAAAAAAGGTTACCGGAAAAGTGGTTTCCGGGGCGGCCAGCCGGGCCGAGGAAATCGTCCGGGAGGCGGACGCCGGCAATTTCGGCACCATCGTCATCGGCCGCCGGGGCCTGTCCCGGGTGCAGGATTTTTTCATGGGACGGGTCAGCTACAAAGTCATCCACAGCGGCCGGGATTTCACCGTCTGGGTGGTGTAAACGTATCATCGGCGGAGTCAGACAGGCATGAGCGTTTATCATCTGGAAAAACTGTTTCACCCGGCCTCGGTGGCGGTCGTCGGCGCCAGTGAAAAAGAAGACAGCATCGGCACGGCCGTCATGCGCAACCTGGTCATGAGCGGATTTGCCGGTGAGGTCATTCCGGTCAATCCCGGGCATCGCAAGCTGTGGGACCGGAAAGCCTACAAATCCATCGGTCAGCTCCCGCAGCCGGTCGACCTGGTCGTCATCGTCACGCCCATCCGCACGGTTCCGGAAATCGTCCGGCAGTGCCGGGAGACCGGCTGCGGGGCGGCGGTGATCATTTCCTCCGGCGGCAAGGAAATCGGCGCCGCCGGCGTCGAAGCCGAGGAGGCCATACGGGCCGCCTGCGCCTCAGATCAGTTCCGGATTGTCGGGCCCAACTGCCTGGGCCTCATGTCGGTCAAGGACGGCCTGAACGCCAGCTTCGCCAACCAGATGCCCAAGCATGGCAAAATGGCCTTTATTTCCCAGAGCGGCGCCATCTGCACCTCCATCCTGGATTTTTCAATCAAGGAACATATCGGATTCAGTTATTTCGTCAGTCTCGGTTCCATGCTGGACGTGGATTTCGGAGATGTCATTGATTACCTGGGGACCGACCCGGAGGTCAGCAGCATCGTCATGTATATCGAAAACCTGACCCGGATCCGTAACTTCATGAGCGCCGCCCGCGGGGTTTCAAGGATCAAGCCGATTATCGCCTTAAAAGCCGGCCGGACCAAAGCCGGCGCCATGGCGGCTGCCTCCCATACCGGCGCCATGGCCAGCGAGGACGCCGTTTACGACGTGGCCCTGAAACGGGCCGGGGTCATCCGGGTTAAAACTTTCCAGGAACTGTTCGACTGCTCCGAGTTGCTGGCCAAGCAGCCGCTCATCCAGGGACCGGGGCTGGCTATCGTCACCAACGCCGGCGGACCGGGCGTCATGGCGGCGGATTCCATGACCGACTACGGGGTGGAGCCGGTGAAACTGCATCCGGAAACCCTGAGCCGGCTGGACGAACTTCTGCCGGCCCACTGGAGCCGGTCCAATCCGGTGGATATCCTGGGCGACGCCTCTCCCGAAAAATTCCGCCAGGTCGTCGACATCCTGATGAAGGCAAAAGAGGTAAACGGCCTGCTGATCATGTTCGCGCCCCAGGCCATGTCCCGGTCCACGGACGTGGCGGCAGCGCTGATCGAATCGCTGCGCGGCCGGCAGGTCCCGACCTTCACCGCCTGGATGGGCGGAGCCGAGGTGGAGGCCGGCCGGGACATGCTCAACCGGGCCGGAATCAGCACTTTCGACACCCCGGAACGTGCCGTCCGCGCTTTCATGGACCTCTATCAGTATTCCCGGAACATCGAGATGCTTCAGGAGATTCCGCCGGCCCTGCCCTACCAGCTGACCTTTGAAAAAGACACGGCCGCGGGGCTCATTGATCAAGGACTGCGGCGCCCATCAGGCATTCTGACCGAACCGGAATCCAAGGCCGTGCTGGCCGCTTACGGCATTCCCGTCAACCGGACCCTGCCGGCCGCTAACGAAGCGGAAGCCGTGTCCCGGGCCGAAGAGATCGGCTATCCGGTGGTCATGAAAATTCATTCGCCGGAGATCACGCATAAAACCGATGCCGGCGGGGTCATTCTGAACATCGATACCCCGGACAAAGCGCGCTGTGCCTTCCGGACCATAACGGATAATGGCCGGGCCTATAATCCCAACGCGACCATTCATGGCGTCACCATCCAGAAAATGCTGCTCTCGCCGGACTATGAACTCATCGCCGGCGCCAAAAAAGACAGGGATTTCGGACCGGTCCTGCTGTTCGGCATGGGCGGTGTGTTCACGGAAATCTTCCAGGATAAAGCCCTGGCTCTGCCGCCATTAAACCGCTTGCTGGCCCGACGCATGATGGAAGGGACGAAGGTATATAATATTCTCAAAGGATTCCGCAACCGGCCGGCGGCGGATTTAACCCGGCTGGAAGAGTTGATGATCCGGCTTTCCCAGATGGTCTGTGATTTTTCCCAGATTGAGGAAATCGATATCAACCCCCTGGTCATCGTCAACCGCGAACCCTTGGCCCTTGATGCCCGTATTATCGTTTCTCACCCGGACAAACTGCCGCCCTTTCATTTGGTCATCAGCCCCTACCCCAACCGTTATGAACAGCGGCTCGAACTTGAGGATGCCGGAGAAGTATTGATTCGCCCCATCCGGCCGGAAGACGCGCCTCTGGTAGTGGAAATGTTTGACGCCCTCTCGCCCCAGAGCATCTATTTCCGCTTCTTTTCGCCGCTGAAAACACTGCCGCATCATATGCTGGCGCGGTTCACGCAAATCGACTATGACCGGGAAATCGCCTTTGTCGCCATCAAAACCATAGACGGTCGGGACCGGCTGCTGGGCGTGGCCAGGGTCATTCCGGAGCATAACCGGAAACAGGCCGAATTCGCGGTGCTGGTGGCGGACGAATGGCACGGCAAAGGTATCGGCGCGGCCCTGATGAAACGGTGCCTGGAAGTGGCCCGCCCGCTCAATTTTGAAAAAATAAAAGGGATCGTGCTGGCGGACAACACCAAAATGATCGCCCTGGGCCGCAAGCTGGGTTTCGGCGTCAGACGCGTTCCCGGATCGGATACCTATGAACTGGTCCTGGATTGTGAAGGAAAAGACAACTGCCTGACCCAGGTATCATCCTGAACGTATTCGACACGGAATCGCTAAAGGCGCATATCACGATCAGAGGAAAATATGGATTAAATCATCATGATGGTGTATAAGGATACCGGTCTTTTAAAAACAACACGGGGAATCCAACCGATAATCAACCGTAACTAACATTGAGGAGAGGAAAATGGCTGATTCACGTCAAAAGCAATATGTTCCCGGGATGTACGCCAAGAAAAGAACCAGCATGGAAAAAATGGTGGATCAATGTATCCGGGAATTTGAAATGAAAAAACAGGTGGAAGAGGCGAAAAAGCCCGCCAAAAAAGGCGCGGCAACGTATCATTATATCTGCTTCTCCAGAAAAATCGGCGTCGGCGCGCTGGAAATCGCCGATATCGTCGGCAAGAAAATCGGATATAAGGTCATCGACCGCCAGGTCATGGAGTATATCGCCGGAGAAAAGCTGCTTAAGTCCGGCACCCTGTCAGGTTTCGATGAAAAATATTCGGGCATGATCAGCGAATTCGCCTCCCTGCTGTTCGGCGAAAAATCATTCACCATGGGGGACTATCTCCGCAACGTGGTGGATTCCGTTCTGAAAATCGCTGAAACCGGCCCGACCATCTTTGTCGGACGGGCCACCCATCTGATCCTGCCCCGCCAGGATGTTCTGGCCGTCCGAATTATCAGTTCACGGGAACATCGCATCAAACGGGTGGCCGAGATCCTCAACGTCAGCGAGAAGCAGGCGGCCCGCGAGATAGACGAACAGGACAAAATGCAGCGTGATTTTTTCCGGAAAAACTTCAAAAAGAAAGACGCCTCCCCCTATGAGTTCGACATGGTGATCAACCGCGATTATATCACCAGCGCCAAGGATGCCGCGGAACTGGTGCGCATGGCCTTTGCCATGAAGTTCGGGGATACCCCGGTTCAAGGGTAGGGTTCAAGGGCCAGGGGGGCAAGGGATCAAGATAAGCCCTTACCCCCTTGAACCCTTTGCGTCAACTCAACTGGAGAAGCAGCGCCTGACCTGGAAAATGGGCTGGGCAACTATCCGGTCTTCGTCCCGGAGATGACGGAAATGCGTGCAACGGCCTGGCGCCTGATCGAACGACTGGAGACCTTCGGCAAACCGACGGTTTATATCTGTTGCATACTGCTGGTCGTGATGATCGGTTATGCCCGTTACTGGACCGGTCCTGAATACGCTTTTTCTATTTTTTATTTCTTTCCCATCGCCATCATGACCTGGCTGGCGGGACTGGTTACCGGGATCGTGTTCGCCGTGGCCAGCGCCCTGTCCTGGCTGATGGCCGATCTTAAATTCATGGGCACCTTCTCCTCCTTCCGGGTGCCGTTTATCAATGAAACCCTGCGCCTGGCGGTTTTTCTGATCATCGTCGTCCTGGTCTGGCGGCTCAAAGCCGCTCTTCTTTTTCAACAGAAACTGGCCCGAACGGACGCTCTGACCGGATTGTCAAACCGGCGGGCGTTTATGGAATTCACCGCGCTGGAAGTAAAGAGGGCTGGGCGGTTCAACCTGCCGCTGACCCTGCTCTGCATGGACGTGGACGGTTTCAAGTCCGTCAACGACGCGCATGGCCATCATGGCGGCGACCGGCTCTTGAAAGACGTGGCCGAAACCCTGGCCGTCAACATCCGGGCGATTGACATGGCCGCCCGAATGGGCGGGGATGAATTCTGCGTTCTTTTCTCCGGAGCGGATGAAAAAAACGCGCAGTCGATCGTTGACAAGCTTAAAGACCGGCTGACGACCGTCATGCGCAACAATCGCTGGTCGGTCACTTTCAGCATCGGCGTGGTTACCTACCGGCAGGCCCCGTCTTCAGTGGATGAAATCCTGTACGCCGCCGACCAGTTGATGTACCGGGCCAAAAAAAATGGTAAAAACAATATTCAGCGCCAGGTCATCATGCCCCGGTAACAGGTTGAGAAAGGGCTAAGGGTTCTATACGATCATATCCCGCTTATCGTCATCCAGGTCGCCGACCAGTTCCGGGTATAGTGCCCGGGCGCATTCCGGACAAAGAGTGTGAGTGAAATCCGCTGCCGTGCGGGCCTGGATATAGGTTTCCACGGCCTTCCACTGGCCGGAATCCTCCTTGATCTTCTTGCATCGGGAGCAGATCGGCAGATAACCGCTGAGGACTTTGGCCAGGGTTTCCGCCAGTTCCGCCTTCAACCGCTGCTGTTCTTCCATGGCTTTTTTGAGCTGACTTAAATCCACCAGAGTGGCGACCATTTTGCCGGTGCCGGGAACGAGCGTGAAGGTAAGACGGACGTCCTTGACGGCGCCGCTCTTGCCGTCCAGCTTGACCATCAGGTTCGGATATCCGTAAAACCGCTCCTTGCGCACATGGTAGTAGTAATTTCTGGCTTTATGCGCGTGTTTTTCGGAAATGATTTCAAACAGACTTTTTGAATCGCCCAGTTCATCCCGGGAATATCCGGTCAAATGCTCAAATTCGGCGTTGACCAGGGAAATGACGGCGTCTTTCCCAACGATCGCCATGGCGGCGCCGGCATTGTGAAAGATCGTCTGATACCATTGCTGATGCTCATTGGCCCGCTCCCGGGCCTTTTCGATACCCTCGCTGAGCAGAATACTGACCAGGGCGACCAGGAAAAAAATCAGGATACGCATGATGTTGTCGGCATAGCTTTCATCCCCCTGGAACAAATGCTGACTGACCAGCAGGATCGCCGACAGCAGGACGATAACCATCAGACCCTTCTTTTTCCACCAGATACAGGCCAGAACGATGGGCAAATAAAAAAAGTGGGTAAAAACCGTTCCGGTGCCCAGCACTCCGGGATAATAGCAGGACAGGCCGGCGGAAAGGAAAATCAGGGTCGCCATGACCAGATACTTGTACACATTCGGCAGTTCAAACAGAGACAGGATCATGATGATTCCCCCTCTCTTTCGTCCCTTTCAAAAACCGCCATGGGATGGCTGATGATCCGTTCGATACGACGTTTCTGGTGCTGATCCTCAATATCCTTTTTCTTCAAGGCGGCCTCCCGGACTTTGATCACCAGGGCCGAAATGTCACAGGGTTTGACGATATAGTCAAAGGCTCCCGCTCGCAGGCATTCCGCCGCCGCATCCACCGAATCGTGGCCGGTCAGTATGATCACCTCGACCAGCGGAAAGCGCTGTTTAATCAGGCGCATGGTTTCCGCTCCGTCCATGTCCGGTATGGTCGCGTCCAGCAGGACCACGTCAAACCGTCTGTGTTCCATCTCCCGCAGGGCCTCTTTCCCACCGTCGACGGCACAGACGGCGACGCCCCTGGCCTCCAGCAGCGACCGGGTGGATGACCGGAATCGTTCATCCCCGTCCACCAGCAGCACTTGCGGATTCTTCATGAAGTCACTCCTCGGGACGTTGAACCGATGTCCAACCGTCCGGTTAAAATCCTATCCAGCGCCAGTATCCCCGGAAAGCCCAGCCCCACAGCACCAGAAAGGAAAGCCCCAGAACCGCGCCGCCGTGAACCAGAAAATCCTTCATAGTCAGCAGTTGCCGCCCGGTTTCCGGATCCCGGGCCATACCGTAGGCGATGGCGTTGTTGGGCGAGCCGACCACCAGCACATGGGCAAACGAAGCGGCAAAGGCGACGGCCAGCCCGATCATCCCGGGATGGGTGCCGGAAAGCGCGGCCATGGGCACGAACACGGGTCCGAGGGCGGCCACGGCCGCGCCGTCACTGATGACGTTGGCCAGCAGACCGGCCAGCAGACTGGAAGCGACAGCCAAACCCTGCCCGCTCCGGAAGGACTCGGGCAGAATACCGAAGAAACCGTCGGCCAGCCATAGCGCGGCGCCGGTCGACGCCAGGCCGGTCCCCATGGCGCAGGCGCCGGCATATATGGCAATCACGTCCCAGTTGATTCTATTAATATCCCGCCAGCGCAGCACACCCGCCAGATTGAGGATGACCAGCGCCAGAACGGCCGGCCCGCCCAGGCCGTATGTACCGCCCGCCAGGGTCCAGAATACCACCAGACCGGCGAGTACCGCCGCCGTCACATACCCGTCCCGGGACAAACGCTCGATTTTTCCGGTTGCCTGCCGGATAGCCGCCGGTAAATTCGCGGTCGTATCTTTGATCCGGTGACGGAACATAAAATAAAAATACGCACCGATGACCAACCCCATGACCGGGACAAAGGGCAGACCGTACAGGATCCACCGGTCGAACGACAGCGGTACGCCGTATTCGGTCAAGAAATCCAGCATGAGCGCGTTTCTGCCTCCGGCGGCGGGCGATCCCGGGCCCCCGGCATTGACGGCGAAGGTGATCATCAAAATCATCATCACGGCCAGGCGCCGGTCCCCGCGGGTGCCGTCCGGACGCGGAATATCAAGGCAGGCCGCCGTCACCACCGGCACCAGAAACGCCACCAGGGCGTATTCCGGAAGAAAAGAGGCGGCAATGGCCAGCAGCGGACAGAAGACAAAGGCCAGCCGACCGATCCCCCCGCCGGTTCCCAGCAGCAGGGCGCCGATATGTTTATCCAGGCCGGTCTTCATGACCGCCACGGTCATGGCCATAACGCCGAAAAGGAAAAGGACGACGTCTCCGGCATAGGCCCCGGCGATCTGCTCGGGCGGCAATATCCGGAAAAAACACATCAGCATACCGATCAGAAGAGCGGTAATACCGATAGGGAGGGCGCCCGTCGCCCAGAAAAGAACGGTTGCCGCCAGTATGCCGGTCATGACCTTGGCCCGGAACACGGCCCGATCCGTTGCCTTCGCATCGGAATCCGGAACGGACGTGGTGCCGGGGGAGAACGCCGCCTGCATCAGGGAGCGGCCGGCGATGGTCTCATTCGGCCCCATGATTCCATAATAAACGTATGCGGTCATGGCCGGATCTCCTCCGGGCCCCTTGACGGCGGCCAACAGTCGGTGCATGCGATCCGGTGCCGGCATCAGCGCGAACACCAGAAGCAGCAGTGCCCCCAGTATCATCACTCCCGGACGGGCGTTATGGACCCCGGCCAGCCACCGGCCCAGCCCATGGCGCCGATCAGGAGGCGTCTCACGCCGCGCCATGGCAAAAACCCGTTCCTGCCGGGCAGCTTCGATAGTATCCACCAGCTCATTGATGCCGCAGGGCTTGGACATGCAGGCGAAGGCGTTGTGGCGGTCCGTTTCCATCAGGTCCTGTCCGGTAATGAGGATGATCGGCGATTCCGGGCAAACCCTCCTGATCTCGCGCAATACCTGGATGTCGTCCATGTCCGGCAGATTCCGGTCCAGCACGACGACCTCCGGTTTCCTGCGCCGTGCGATCCTGACCGCGGCCGCTCCGCTTCCGGCGTCGTATACCCGGTAACCGCGGGACGACAGCCGCCGGTTCATGGCGTTTCGGAAATGATCTTCATCATCGACCAGCAAAATGACCGGCCGTTCCTGTCCTGTTCCGGCTTCGCTCTGGTCTGTCATGATGATTCCGATTGTTCCATGATGTTGATCGGCAGCGTGACCGTAAAGGTACTGCCCGCCCCCGGCATGGACTGGACAGTGATAGTGCCGCCCATGGCTTCGACGATACTCAGGCTGATCCCCAGGCCCAGGCCCGTTCCCTTACCGACCTCCTTGGTGGTGAAAAAAGGCATGAACATCTTGCCCATCACCTCCTGGGTCATGCCGCGGCCGGTATCGGTGACGGAAGCCTTGACCACACCGTCGGCAAGGCCGGTCGTCAGAGTGATGGTGCCCGGCCCCTCAATGGCATCCGCGGCGTTATTGATCAGGTTCTGAAACACCTGGCGAAGCTGGTCGGCATCGGTCATGATGTCCGGCAGGTCCGGCTCATAATCCCGGATCAGTTCGATATTGGAAACCTTGAACTCCCGCTCCAGAAAACCGCCCACCAGGTCGTCCAGAATCTGGTTGACATTGCACCGGGTGATCCGGGGGGTGGTCTTTCGGGCCGAAATGAGCAGCTTCTGGGTGATGCCCTTGGCCCGGGTCACCGCGTCGTCGATGACAGCCAACTCCTGGTTGACCTGGGCCGGCGTGTCAGGGCCCATCCGGCCGCCGAATTCCGGATCAAACATGTCCCGGATCACCCCGCACTGGGAACAGATGATCGCCAGGGGGTTGTTGATCTCATGGGCCACGCCCGCCGCCAGTTCGCCCACGGAGACCAGTTTGGCGGCATGAAACAGCTGGGACTTGAGTTCATGCCGGTCTTTTTCCATTTTTTCAGCCTTGTTCAGCAGCCGCCCGGTAATCATGACAACCGCGGTGAAAAGCAGAATGACGGCCAGTCCGCTGCCGATGAAGATATACCGCCGGGTGACGAACATCCGGGCGTAAGCGATATTAAGCGGCTTCCGTACCACCAGGGCCCAGGGCACCTGTTTGAGCCAGGCGTATCCGATCAGCTCGGCCTGTCCGTTCAGTGAGACTTCCGCCACGTCGTCATCTACCGATGATTCGGGCAGAAAAGCGCTTTTCTGGAGCACCTCACCGTAACCGGGCGCCACCAGCTGATACTCTCCCGCACGGTTGACCAAGGAAGAATTGACATGTTCGCCCTGACCGATGGTTTTTAAAAAATAATAAAATTTATCCGGGTCGAGGGTCGCCCGCATAATATAAAAATGATCCTTCATCAGCTGCTTGACCGCAATGGTAAAATGGGGTTTGTCCCGGAAGCCCCGGTAGATGTCACTGATGAAATAATTGGACCGTTGCCCCATGAGGGTGGTAAACCAGTGTTCATCCTTGTAGTTTTTCTTCCGCAGAAAAGGATAGGGACCCGCATATCCTATTTTATGCCCGGTTTCATCCAGAAAACCCACGTCGACAAAGGCGTCGCTGGCCTCCTGCAGCCTTTTTAAAAAGAGGTCCATGTCCTCCTGCCGCGGCGTGATGGTAAAGTCCGATCCCTGGAAGAGGTTGAAAATGTTGACCACCCGCTCCTGAAGGAAGAGATCGATAGTGTTGCGCTGACTTTCGGCCAGAGAGAGCAGCTGCATTTTGCCGCTTTGTTTCATGGTCAGATTGAACTGAAAATGGAAATAAAAGAAGAGCAACCCCAGGGGAGCCAGAAAGGCGAGAGCCATGATCGACAGAACCCGCTTCTTCAGCTTCCGAAAATAATTGCGGGAATCGTCATGTCCAGCATCGAAAGCCGGCCGCTTCTTCGGGCCGGCTGCTCCGGGTTTCCGTTTTCCGTTGTTGGGCATGGCCAGTCTTTCACCTGCCGGAATGATAAGCCCCCCCGTCGGGACCGGGACCATTGGAGATCAGAGCCTCGGCTATCCTTTCCCGCAGGGCGCTGATGTCTCCGCTCTTTTCCACGAACCCGCGGGTCTTCCTGACAAGGGGGTGATCCTTATATTCCGGAAGATAGGTATAAACGATTACCGGGATAGGCGGCGTGATATCCAGAAGCCGTCGCAGAACATCCAGGCAACTGATATAGGGTATGTCCGGATCAAGGACGATCAGGTCCGGGGTCTGGTTCCCGAACACTTTCGCAAATAACTGTATGTGATTAGCCGCCTGGATAATTTCATAATCCGGATCGTTCAACTCCCGGGCCAGAAAACTCCTCACATGAATATTGCTATCGGCGATGAGTATGATGTGTTTTCCGCGCATCCCTTGTCCGCTTTCCGTGTTCTGTCCATTCCCATAGAGCAATCATGATGCCAACCTGAATTCCCGGGATGAAGATTCCGCTGTCTCAACATCTATTTGTTTTTATGATAAAAGATAGTAAACGGGGAGGCCCGTGGATCATGTGAGGCGGCGACGCCCGGCGAAAAATTTGTCGAAAAAATTGACAGATTGTAATGAATTGATCAGACCGGCCCGGCCGCGGGCCGTGCCGTTGTCGGTATGATGACTCAACTGACCGTATTCGCTTATTTTTATTCCGAAGGGGTTTAAAATTCCATTGGCACAGCATTTGCTTTTTATAAGGCTTGGGACCGTACCGTTTGGTGGCGGCCACCGCCGCTTTTCCCGGCAACGGGGAAAAAAGGATTTGCCTGGAAGGGAAAACGCTCATGGAAAACAAAATCAACCTGTTGTTCGTCGATGACGAGGAGCAGTTTCTGGCTTCTCTGACCAAACAGCTGGCGGTGAGGGATTTTAACGTGGTGGCCGTGGACCGGGGAGACAAGGCTCTGGACGCGGCCGACGAGATGGAAATCGATATCGCCCTGGTTGATCTGAAAATGCCGGGGATGAACGGCGAGGAAACCCTGAGGTCCTTGAAGAAAAAGCATCCCTGGATGGAAATCGTAATCCTCACCGGCCATGGTACCCCTGATGCCGCGGCCGATACCATGCTAAGCGGCGCCTATGCCTATCTCATGAAACCCTGCCGACTGAATGAGCTGTTGGATGTTCTGAAGAGCGCCTATAAAAAAAAGGTGATGAATAAAAATCAGATCGAAGAGAAACGGATGAACCAGTTGCTGAAGCTGTCAGAATCCAATTCTCCAAAAGATATTTTAAAGCGGCTGAAAGAAATCGACCGCTCAGGCCCCTGAGGGAGGGTATCAGGAAGGATCCTCTTCGTCATGCTGGACGGTGGTGGCGGTGGTCAGATTGAGTTTATCGATCTTGGACAGCAGGGTCGGTCTGGCCAGGCCCAGTATTTTAGCGGCCTGGCTTCGGTTGCCATTGGTGATTTTCAATGTTTCGCCGATCACGATCCGGGTAAACGTATCCATCAAAAAATTGAATTTGTCATCATAACGACTGGAATTCAAGATACTGTTAACCCATTTCCGGCTGAGTCGTTCAATGGAATCGGTCGCTATTTCCGGCGGCTCTTCCCGGACATTTGAAATGGCGTAGGAAAGGTCCTCCGGGCGGATGGGATAGCCGTTGCTGAAGATCAGGGCCTTTTTCAGCGTATTGCCCAGTTCCCGGACATTGCCGGGCCAGTTGCCGGCGGCGATAATTCGGCCGGCATCTTCAGTAATCCCGGGGTTTTCAATGCCCATTTCCCTTGAAAAATGGGCCATGAAATAATCGCACAGCAGCCGAATATCCTCCCGGCGGTCCCGCAGCGGCGGGAGGTGGATGGTGACGACCTTGAGCCGGTAATAGAGATCTTCACGGAATGTCCCTTCGGCAATGGACTTTTCCAGATTACGGTTGGTGGCGGCCAGAATACGAACATCCACGGCGATAGGTTTGCCTCCTCCCAGCCGTTCGATATTTCTTTCCTGCAGCAGACGCAGAATTTTCGCCTGAATGGAAAGGGGCATATCACCGATTTCATCCAGAAAAATCGTACCGCCGTTGGCCTGTTCGATCTTTCCGATCCGGCGGGTGGTCGCGCCCGTGAACGCCCCCCGTTCGTAGCCGAACAGCTCGCTTTCCAGGAGCGTTTCAGGCAGGGCCACGCAATTGATCACTGAAAACGGTTTATCGGAACGGTTGCTGTACTGGTATACCGCCCGGGCCACCAGTTCCTTGCCGGTGCCCGATTCCCCCTGGATCAACACGGTGGCGTCAGTCGGCGCCACCCGCCCGATGGATTTGTAGACCTCCTGCATGACCGGACTGCGGCCGATAAGGACGTCCCGGGGCGCGTTCTCGGGGGTCCCGTCCATTTCCACCCGGCTGCGCATCAGGTGCCCGGCTTCAAGGGCCTGCTGAATGAGCTTGAGCATAAAGGGGATGTCAAAGGGCTTGAGAATGTAATCAAACGCCCCCAGCTTGGTGGCCTCAATGGCCGTGTCGGTAGTGCCGTAGGCGGTCATGATGATCACCGGCAGGGTGCCGTCGATTTCCCTTATCCGGCCCAGGGTCTCCAGGCCGGTCATTCCCGGCAGTTTGACGTCCAGAACGACCAGATCGGGGATCTCCCGACCGACCTCCTCGACACCGGTCTCGCCGCTGGGGGCGATCCTGACGGTATAACCCTCGTCCGTCAGCAGCCGGGCGAAACTCGTTCTCAACTGATCGTCGTCATCAATAATCAAAACGGTATTCATGCGGTCGTCTTTTCATAACCCGGCAGGGTAATCGTAAAAGTGGTGCCCTGCCCTTCCCGGGAGCTTAACGTCAAGGTACCGCCGTGTTCCTCGATGATTTTCAGCACGATAAACAGCCCCAGGCCGGTGCCGTCCGGTTTGGTGGTCTCAAAGGGTTTGAACGCCCGGGCCTGCATTTCCGGAGACATGCCCGGTCCGTTATCGATAACCTCGATCATAATGGCCTGGCCGATGTTCTCGGCCACCGCCTCTTTCTCCACGATAATGATTTCCCCCCCGTCTTCCATGGCTTCACAGGCGTTGACGACAAGGTTGACGAACACCTCCTTGAGCAGTCCGGGATCCGCGTCCAGCTCCAGGTTTTCCGTTTCCTGTTTCCGGCGGATGGTGATGTTGTGCAGGTCCAGCCGGTAAGAGAGCAATTCCAGGGTCGTGGTGATGATTCTGGAAATGCTGATGCGCTGTTTTTTGAGTTTATGGGGCTTGGAGAACTCCAGAAAATTCTGCACGATATTGTCAAGCCGGCGCATTTCATCACAGACAACCTCAAAATCCTCTTTCTGATTTTCGGTCATGACCAGATTGCGCTGCAGGGAAAACAGCCGCATGTTGATGGAGGTCATGGGGTTACGGATGCTGTGAGCCACAACCGGCGCCAGCCGGCCGACCAGAGCCATCTTTTCGGAGTGCAGCAGCATTTCCTTGCTCTGAGCCAGCTCACTGCGGGTGCGATCCCGTTCGTCCAGCAATTCATGTACGCCCTCTTTCAACCGGTTTAGTTCATCGCCGTTTTCCTGACAGACCCCGTCGGGAACTGCTGCCCGGGAGAGGCGTTGAATGGGGATGATGATGTGACTGATCAGGTTGAAGATCAGCAGGGCTGAAAGGATAAAGTGGCAAACGAGAAGCGTGATGGTGACCGAGGTGATCTGGCGGAAATGGTGCTGACTGGTTTCCCGTGCCCTCCGGATCTGAAGCTCGTTCAGGTTCATGTATTCCCGGCAGAGATCGGAAAGCTGAAAGTACTTTTCGCGGACCTGCCAGTGGAGGACTTCACCTTCGTGCTTGGCGCCGGACTGATACAGTTCAATGACCCTGTCCTTGGCCAGGAGGTAATCATTATAATGGCCGGCGATCCGATCCCGAAGCCGGGCCTGCTCGGCGTTGTGCTTTATCGCATAGGTCTTGCCGAGCCACTCTCGGAAGCTCTGACGGTGTTTGGACAGTTCCTTGAGCCATTTGTCGTCACCGTCCAGAAAATAATAGGTCACATATCCTTTCTGATTGGCCAGTTCCGTGGCCATCTCCCGTGAGGCCTGGACCAGATTGATCGATTCCTGGGAAATCTGCTGCAGCATGCCGTTGAACCGGCCGGCGAACCAGATGGTGGTAGCGCCCATGCCGATGGTCAACAAAAGCAGCAGGGATATGTTTATAAAGATGCGGACGGAAAGACTGATCGTCTTCATGGTATGGCCAGTCCGTGAAAAGGATGACGGGCCGCCGCCATTCGCCGGCGGCCCGCCGAACCATCGCAATATGGATCAACCGGACAAAAGCCGGTTTATTTAGGCAGCAGAATCGGCATGCCCATGAGCGGCCAGACCACCAGCACCGCGAAGGCGACCATGCCCATCAGCAGAAGACTGGCAATGACGCCGTAAGTGAAAAATTCGCCGGTTGTGAACTGTTTGGAGTCATAGGCGATGGCATTGGGGGCCGCGCCCACCAGCAGCATGAAAGGCATGCCGGCGGTCATCAGGGAGGCGAACAGAATGACTTCGCCCGATACCCCCAGGTAAGGCGCGATGACCAGGGCCACGGGCAATGATATGGCGATGGCCGCCACGTTCATGATGAAGTTGGTCATGACCATGACAAAGAACGCGATGCCCATGACGAACACGAACCAGTTGGCGGCCTTGAACAGGACCAGCCAGTTGATGGCCAGCCACTGGGCTGCTCCGGTCTGCCACAGGCAGAAACCGATACTCATGGCGCCGGAAAAAAGCAGAATGATGTTCCAGGGAACTTCTTCCAAGTCCTCAACGGTCAGAATCTTGAGCAGGAAGAACATGACCGTGGACAGGAGGATGACGGCGGTTTTGTCCGGGGGCTTGAACCCGGGTACAAACGATTTTAGAACCGCGATGGCCCCCAGGGAAATAACGCAGGCCGCCACGATAAGCGCCGCGATGATTTCCCGGCGGGTGATTTTCCCCAGTTCCGCGTTCAATTCCCGGGCTTTTTCCTTCAGCCCCGGGATGGTCTTTTTTTCCGGCTTGCAGACGATCATCATAAAACCCCACAGCAGCAGGGTCATCAGGATACCGATGGGAATCTGATAGTAGGAAAATTCAAAGAACCCGATTTCCTTGTGCATGATATCCTTGAAAAAGCCCACGGCCACCGCGCCCCGGGCCGCGCCCAGCAGGGTCATGATGCTGCCGGCGCCGGCCACGTAGGCCATGCCGATGAACAACCCCTTGCCGAACTTGGTGGGTTTGTCTCCCTCGCCGTACAGGCTGTAAATGGCCATCAGCAGGGGATAGATGGTGGCGGCCACGGCCGTGTGGGCCATGATCAGTGTAAGGCAGGCCGTTACCAGAAAACAGCCGAGATAGATCATACTGGTACGCTCGCCGACGATGATGAGCATTTTATAGGCCAGCCGCCGGGTCAGGCCGGTCCGGGTAAAGACCAGACCGATGACCAGGGATCCGAAAATAAACAGGACCGACGGGTCCATGAAGTCCTTGAGGGCTTCGTTGGCCGGCCGGATAAAAAACAGCACCTGCAGGATGCCGATCATCAGGCTGGTAACGCCGATGGGAATGACTTCAAACACCCACCAGGTGCCGGCCAGCAGGAAAACAGCGATGGCGCCCTTGCCTTCCTTGGATAAAACGAAATGTTTTCCGTCCGGGTCCACGGCGTCGAACCACGGGGGCGAATAATAGACCAGGGCGAATAAAAAAAGCCCGGTAAACAGGGCGATGATCTTTGTCCAGTTCTTTTCCGTTGACTGCGCGTTACCCATGGATGAAGGTCTCCTTATGAATTCTTAAGATAGGCGGAAGGCCCGTCCTTGTTTATCCATTATTAAAGCCCGCAGGCCTGCATATTCTGACTGATGACGGAAAAGATGTCGGTCAGCCGCAGAATGCCAACGATATCGCCGTCATGATCGGTCACCAGCAGGGACTGATGATGGCCCATGACCAGCAGGTGGATGGCTTCATTGATCGAGGCGTCGATATCCACGCATTCCCCTTCGGTAGGCTTGACCATGATATTGCCGACCCGCGTCCCCCCGGCTTTCTTGCAGAGATTTTCCATGGCCCCGTCCAGCAGGCGGAAATTCTCCAGCATGGATTTCATGAAATGTTTACTGAACCCCAGATCTCTCGCGCCCGGGCGATTCTGCATCTCAGAATATTTCGGTTCCAGAGATTTGAGCACATCCAGCAACCCTACTTTTCCGACAATTTTATTGTTCCTGCCGTAAACCAGAATGGCCCGATGGGGATAGCGATCCGACTGGAAATTACTCCGGGCCTTTTCCAGAGCGACAACTGCGTCATACAGGGTGGCATCCTCGGAAACCGTGGCGTACTCCGAAAGCGGCACCATCAGACCTTTTATTTCATATTTTTTCATATCGCCCTGCTCTCCTTATGGTTATTCGTTTTTCCCGAACAATCAACCGAATTCAAAGCAAAAATTTTTACAACAAACAAACTAAATAAGCAAGAAAAATAGATGTACTCGCCGTACACGATACGGTCAGCCGGAAGGATAAGGGCCTATGGGGCCAGGGGGCCCAGGGGGAAGGATCTCTCAATCGGTCATGACGCTGTGGGAGAGGTGCACCCTAACCTCCTGCGCCCCGCCGATCAGCCTGGCGATTTCCTCCACCGGGCGGATGACGTCGCTTTCGCTCTTGCTGGTGAGACGGGACAACCCCACCGTGATATAAACATGGACGACCCCGTCGGCCGCCGTCACCTTCACCCGGGGAAACTCGTCCACGAGGGCGATCTCCACCTGGGCGGCCAGGGTCAGGTCGTCCAGAATCCGCTGGGACTCGGCGGTATTCCGGAAACACGGCCGACCGGCGGCATCCACGATGGCCTCAACCACATCATCCACGCGCAACGTCCTGATGGACAGAACCATGTCGTACAGGCCGGCATCGGCGGTGTCGATGCCGTAAAGGCTGAGGCTCCATTTCCGGCGTTCGCCATCATCCTTCTGAATCAGGTCCCGGGCTTTGTCGGCAGCAACCCCCTCCCGCTTCATCTCCTCCCGGACCCGGTCTTCCATGTCGGCGATGATCCGTACTTTCAGGACGTGGGGAATGTTCTGCAGAAAAAAATGACCGGCCAGGCCGTGATAGACGATGTTGTCCCCCTGCACCCGCCGCAGCAGGGCGGCCCGGATAAAAGCCACATACCGTTCTTTGCCGAAGCGGAATCGGTCCAGAACCGAAGGCGCGTCATGGATTGCCCTCACCAGCCTGATTTCGGGAATATTGAAGATCTCCGAGGCCTCGATAAGAACATCACGGGATATGCACTCATATCCCAGCCGCGCTGCGACTTTTTCCGCGACCTCCTTGCCGCGGCTGTAAGAACCCCTGGATATGGTAATAATCGGCATGTCCGTCTCTCCGTATCGTTCAAGCAAGTCCGATAAAGGGAATATATTGCCTTTATGACTGAAATTAAATGAAAATTTTTGTCCGAACGGTGCCTTGTATTCCCGCCTACTCGTCGGTCTTGAGCACCGCCAGAAAAGCCGACTGGGGGATGGACACCTTGCCCACGGTCTTCATCCGCTTCTTGCCCCGCTTCTGTTTCTCCAGCAGCTTGCGCTTGCGGGAGATATCGCCGCCGTAGCATTTGGCGGTAACGTCTTTTCGCAGGGGCGATATGGTCTTGCGGGAAATGATCTGGGCGCCGATGGCTCCCTGGATGGCGATCTTGAACATCTGCCGGGGGATTTCATCGCGCAGCCGGTCGCAAATCTGCCGGGCCCGCTCCACGGACTTGCCGCGATGGACCAGTTGCGAGAAAGCGTCCACCTTTTCCCCGTTGATCAGGATATCGACCTTGACCAGGTCGGCGTCGCGGTAATCCTTGACCTCGTAATCAAACGACCCGTACCCCTGGGTCACGGTCTTGAGCCGGTCGTAAAAGTCATAGACCACTTCCGCTAACGGCAGTTCGAATATCATCTCCAGCCGGTTGCCGGTCAGATAATGATAGGTAGTGTTGGTGCCCCGTCGTTCCAGGCACAGGGTCATGATGGCGCCCATGTACCGGTCCGGCGTCATGATGGAGGCCCGGATATAGGGTTCCCGGGTCCTGGCGATGTGGGTGGGATCAGGATAGGCGTCCGGGTTGTCGATGAACACGGACGTGCCGTCATGACGGATGACCTCATAGCGCACCGACGGCGCCGTGACAATCATGGAGATGTCGTATTCCCGTTCCAGGCGTTCCTGCACGATCTCCAGGTGCAGCAGGCCCAGGAATCCGCAGCGGAACCCGAAACCGAGGGCGGCGGAGGTGGTCTTTTCGTAGACCAGGGAGGCGTCGTTGAGCTGGAGCTTGTCGATGGCCTCGGCCAGGGCCTCGTAATCGTCGGCGGCAATGGGAAACAGCGAGGAGAAGACCATGGGCTTGGCCTGCTTGAACCCGGGCATGGCCGACTGGCAGCGTTTGTTTTTGAGGGTGATGGTGTCGCCGCAGCGGGTATCGCTGACGGTCTTGATACCGGCGATGATATACCCGACTTCGCCGGCGGACAGGCGTTTGACCGGCTTGCGGACCACCTGGAAAATACCGACCTCCTCCACCCGGTATACCCCGCCGGTGGACATGAGCAGAATCTCGTCTCCGGCCTGGACCGTGCCGTCGAACAGGCGGCAGTGAATGATGGTTCCCCGGTAATCATCATAGGTGGAATCGAAGATCAACGCCCGCAGGGGGGCTTCAGGATCGCCCTGGGGCGGCGGCAGCCTGCTGACGATGGCCTCCAGCACGGTCTCGATGCCGATACCGGCCTTGGCCGATATGCGCAGGGCCTTTTCGGAATCCAGGCCCAGGTCGTCCTCGATCTGCTCCAGGGTCCGGTCAACGTCCGCCGTGATCAGATCGATCTTGTTGATGACCGGAATGATCTCCAGATTATGCTCCATGGCCAGAAAAAGGTTGGCCACGGTCTGGGCCTCCACGCCCTGGCTGGCGTCGATCAGCAGCAGCGCCCCCTCGCAGGAGGCAATGGCCCGGGACACCTCGTAGGAAAAATCGACATGGCCGGGCGTATCGACGAAGTTCAAATGATAGCGTTGGCCGTCTTCAGCCTGGTAAGGCAGCATAACAGTCTGGCTCTTGATGGTGATGCCCCGTTCTCTTTCAATGTCCATGCTGTCCAGAATCTGGTCGTGGAAGTCTCTTTCGGAAACCAGCCCCGCCTTCTGGATAAAACGATCACTAAGGGTGGACTTGCCGTGGTCAATATGCGCGATAATGGAAAAGTTGCGAATCAGTTTCATCGGATCATTACCTTCAAATATAAATCACCGGCCGTTCCGTCGGCCGTCCGTTTGCCCAGACCGGGAAGCCGCAGAACGGTACCGGGGCTGACCCCGGCCGGGATGTTCACCCGGTAAAGCCGGGAATGGAAGCCCCAGGGGATATTCACGGTCTTGACTGTCCCGCCGGATGCCTCCCCCGGAGTAATCACGATCTGGCCATAGAGGTGAGGGTCATCGCCGCCCACGGCCGGATGAATCACCTGCAGGCGCGGAGTCGTTTTCCGGGAGACCACCTGCCGATAGCGGTCGGCGGACGTTTCCGCCGAGGCGCCGAACAGTTTCATTACCGCGATTCCGGCCACAAACCCGCCCACATGAGCCCACCAGGCCACGCCGCCGGCACCGGCGCTGGAAGTGGCGGCGTTCATCAACTGCATGACAAACCACAGGCCCAGCAGGAAAAAAGCCGGTATTTCAAAAAACATGGGGATGAATAACAGGGGCACCAGGGTCAGGATTTTCGCCCGGGGGAACAGAACCAGGTAGGCGCCCATGACGCCCGCGATGGCGCCGCTGGCGCCCACGGTGGGGATGGTCGAGCCGGCGTTGAAAATCAGGTGCGCCAGACCCGAAGCCAGCCCGCAGCCGATGTAAAACAGCAGGTATCTCGCCGGTCCCAGCCGGTTTTCAATGTTATCCCCGAAAATGTACAGAAACCACATATTGGAAAGCAGGTGCCAGAATCCACCGTGCAGGAACATATAGGAAAACAGGGTCAACAGCCGGGCCTCGGCCGGGATCAGACTGTAATGCCGGAGGAAAGCCTCCTCCCCGCCGCTATAGGTAACCTGGGTCAGGAACACCAGCACGCAGACAACAATAATAGCGTTGTTGATCACCGGGTGGGTGGAGGAGGGGTTGATGTCTCGAATCGGTATCATGAATTATCCCATCGGTCGTCCGTGACCATCGCGTCAGGCGCCGGATTCGATCCTCATGCTCAAGTCAACGGCCCTGGCCGAATGGGTCAGGCGCCCGGCCGAAATGATATCCACGCCGGTTTCGGCCAGTTCCCGCAGCCGGTCCCGGGCAACGGAACCGGACACTTCCACCGTCGCCCGGCCGTTGATCCGGGCTACTGCTTCGCTAATCTGCGGCAGGTCCATATTGTCCAGCATGATGACGTCGGCCCCGGCGGCCAGTGCTTCGTCCACTTCCGGGAGGGTGGACGCCTCCACCTCGATGCGGACCAGGTGGTGGACCCCGGCCCGGGCCCGCCGCACGGCCTCGGCAATGCCGCCGCAGGCGACGATGTGGTTGTCCTTGATGAGTACGCCGTCAAACAGTCCGATGCGGTGGTTGCAGGCCCCGCCTACGCGCACCGCGTATTTTTCCAGCATCCGCAGACCGGGCGTGGTCTTGCGGGTATCCACCAGACGAACGCGGGTTCCCCTCAACGCTTCAACCCAGGAACGGGCCTGGGTGGCGATGCCGGAAAGATGCTGCAAAAAATTTAAGGCCGTCCGTTCGCCTTTGAGCAGAACCCGCAGTCGGCCGCCGATCTCAAACACCCTTGTTCCCGGTTCAACGCGGTCGCCGTCCCGGCAAAGCGCGGTAAATGTCACCTCGGGGTCCAGGCACTTAAACACCTGACCGGCCACGTCGATCCCGGCCAGAACCAGCGCCTCCTTGGCGATGACATAACCCCGGCCTTCGGCTGATTCGGAAACCAGCGTGTCGGTGGTGATATCGCCGGTGCCGATGTCCTCCTTGAGCGCGTTCTCGATGACGGCAACAATAGACATGTCCATCATGGCGTCAGCCCCGTCAATTTGTCCAGGGTGGCCTGGAGCTTGTCTTTTCTCTCCTGGAGTTCCCGGTTGTTTTCCCGGGCCCTTGCGATCACCTCTTCCGGCGCTTTCTTCAGAAAATCGTGGTTGTTCAGTTTGCGGGCGGCGGCCTCTATTTCCTTGCCGATCTTGGCCATCTCCTTGCCGATCCGCCCCTTTTCCTTGTCAATATCAATGACCCCCTCCAGGAGCACGTAAATGGTTATGCCTCTTACGACGGAAGTGGCGGCGAACTTCGGTTTCTCGGCGGTGGGCTGGATGATCAGGGATTCCAGCCGGGCCAGGTTGATGATCATGTCGCGGTTGGCGGCAATCCGGTCGCTCACGGCCTGGTTGTCCGCGTGGGCGCACACCGCCAGGTTTTTACCCGGAGAGATGTTCATCTCGCCGCGCACGTTGCGGATGCCGGTAATCACGTCCATGACCAGTGCCATCTCGGATTCCGCGCCGGGCTCCTGCTGCAGCCCGTCTTTCTCCTCCCCGGCCGGCGGAAACGCGGCGGACATGATTGACCCCCCGGTGCCCGGAAGGATATGCCAGATCTCTTCGGTCACAAAGGGGATAAACGGATGCAGCATGACCAGCATGTCCCGCAGCACGCGCCACAGCACCCGGCGGGAGGCGTCCCGGCGGAGGTCGCTTTCCTTGCCGTAAAGATCCGGCTTGACCGCCTCCAGGTACCAGTCGCAGAACTCATGCCAGGCAAACCGGTACAGGGCGCCGGCGGCGTCGTTGAAACGGTAATGATCCAGGGCGTCGGTCACTTCTCCCCGGACGGCCGCCAGTCGCGACAGGATCCAGCGGTCGGCCAGTCCGAGCTGATCCAGCGCGCCACGGGCGGAAGACTCGTCGATGTGCATCAGGGAAAAACGGGCGGCGTTCCAGAGCTTATTGATAAAATGACGATAGCCCTCGATGCGGCTCTCGGACAGTTTGATGTCCCGGCCCTGGGCGGCAAAAGCCGCCAGAGTGAACCGCAGGGCGTCGGCGCCGTAAACATCGATCACCTGGATGGGGTCGATGACGTTGCCGGTGGATTTGCTCATCTTCTTGCCCTCTTCATCCCGCACCAGGGCGTGAATATAAACGTCATGAAAAGGGACGTCTTTCATGAAGTGCAGGCCCATCATCATCATCCGGGCGACCCAGAAGAAGAGGATATCAAACCCCGTGACCAGAACACTGGTGGGAAAATAGGCTTTCAGCAGGGGCGTGGCGTCCGGCCAGCCCAGGGTGGAAAAAGGCCACAGCGCCGAACTGAACCAGGTATCCAGGACATCTTCCTCCTGCCGCAGATTCCCGGCCCCGCAGGCCGGGCAATTTGACGGTGTCTCTTCGGCCACGATCTCCCGGCCGCATTGATCGCAATACCAGGCCGGGATGCGATGCCCCCACCAGATCTGGCGCGACACGCACCAGTCCCGGATATTGTCCATCCACTCATAATAAGTTTTTTCCCAGGTCCCGGGAACAATCCGGGTTTTCCCGTCCTGAACCGCCTGGACGGCCACTTTCGCCAATGGTTTGACGTTGACAAACCACTGTTTGGACAGGTTGGGCTCCACCACGGTGTGACAGCGATAACAGGTTCCCACGCTGTGGGCATGATCCTCGACCTTTTCCAGCAGCCCGTCCTCCTTGAGAGCAGCCACCACCGCCTTGCGGCAGGCCAGCCGATCCATGCCCGCAAAACGGGGACCGGCCTCACTGGTCATCTTGCCGTTATCGTCGATGACCTTGATGATGTCCAGGTTGTGCCTGCGGCCGAGATCAAAGTCGTTGGGGTCATGAGCCGGTGTGACTTTCAGGGCTCCGGTGCCGAAGGTCATGTCCACGTAAGTGTCGCTGATGACCGGGATGATCCGGTCCGTCAGGGGAAGTTTCACCTTCCGGCCGGCGGCCGCGGCATAGCGTTTGTCTTCGGGATGAACGGCCACGGCCGTGTCGCCCAGCATGGTCTCGGGACGCGTGGTGGCCACGACAAAGCCTTTGCCGCCGTCTTCGGCCGGGTAACGGATATGATAAAGCGCGCCGCTCTGCTCCACGTGTTCCACTTCGATATCGGCCAGGGCGGTATGACAGCGGGGGCACCAGTTGATCAGGTATTCGCCCCGGTAAATCAGGCCTTCTTCATAAAGGCGGACAAAAACCGCACGCACCGCCCGGGAAAGGCCCTCGTCCATGGTAAACCGCTCGCGGTCCCAATCGCAGGAGGCGCCCAGCCGCTTCAACTGCCGGATAATCGTACCGCCGTATTCCCGGCGCCATTCCCAGACGCGCTCGATAAACTTCTCCCGGCCCAGAGCATGCCGGTCGGTTCCTTCGGCCTTCAGTTTCTTCTCGACCACGTTCTGGGTAGCGATGCCGGCGTGATCCGTTCCCGGCATCCACAGGACACTGTCCCCCCGCAGCCGCCGATATCGGCAGAGGATATCCTGGAGCGTGACATTGAGGGCGTGCCCCATGTGAAGCATACCGGTAACATTGGGCGGAGGAATGACGATGGCGTACCGGGCGGCCCCGCCGCCTTCTTCAGGCGCCGCGAACAGATGTTCCCGCTCCCAGAAGTCATACCATCGCTGTTCCACTCCGTTGGGGTCGTATCCTTTATCCAACGCATTGGATTCCATTTTTCAAAACTCCATGAAGACATGTTATCAAGCAAACGCCCCTCGCCTTTACTCAAGGGCACCTCTAAAAATTGACCTTTGGCTCGATGTCGGCGTTGTGCTCAAATTTTAAGCCTCGAAACACTTCAAGGTATTCCTCCGGTTAAAATTTTCGCACGCCTTGACCTCGAACCCAGATTCTAATTTTTAGAAATGCCCTTAATTCCAAAGGGCGTTATTAACAAAAGAGGGATTATTAAAAAATCCCTCTTGTTTTTCAATTCTTTTATGTGGGTTAAATGAAATAATCCGTCTGTCCGGCAGCGGCTCAATGAACGGCTACATGATGGTGGGATTAATCGTCTCCTGACAACAGCCTGGACAGTTTGTCGATTTCCTGCCGAATGGTTTTTTCCACCGCTTTTTCAATCAGCTTCTCCAGCTTTTCCGCGTATGTCTCCTTGATCGCCCGTACCAGGGCGTTTTCAAGCTGCTCTTCGGAGAGCAGTCCCGTGCCGGACTCGAGAATCTTCTTGCGCAGGCCTTCATGCCAGGCCTGAATGGTGGCGGAATCAAAATTGGTGGGGATATCAATCTCCTGACGGTTGTGAACATGCGCCGACACTTTGCCGGTACTCAAAATCTTCTGGATTTCCGATTCCCCTTCGGAAACATCCAGGGCGGATTCCAGCTCCGTATCCAGGGACTCGGAAAATTCGCCCTCGCCCTCTTTTCCGGGGGCGCGGTCCGTGACAGGAACCGCTTTTTTCCATTCCTTGGGAGCGACCCGGTTCTCCTGACCGGCGCTCATGATATCCTCAAGCTCCACCGTGTCCGCCAGTTCCAGCAATTCTTCATCGACCGGAGCTTTTTCTTCGATATCTTCCTGCGGCTGGTCCTCGGGGGGAACCCCGCCGATATCCAGGGCTACGCCGCCGATGTCATCGTCAGATGCTTCGGCAGCCGCTTCCGAGAACAGGTTATCCTCATTCATGTCAAGGATTTCTCCGACGGGGACGCCCTCTTCGGGAGTCGTCTCTTCCACCTTAACGCCCGCGATATCATCCATTTCGATGGTTTTATCAACCTGTTCATCGATATCATCGACAGATATTTCCGAGGTCTCCGACATTTTCAAAAGTTCGTCATCGGAAGTGTCAGCTTCCTCCATCAGTTCGTCTTCATCAAAATCATCGACATCTTCGGTCATATCGAGCAGGTCTTCGTCCTCCTCGGATAATTCCAGAAGCTCTTCGTCTGTCCCGCCCTCATCAACCGCTTCATCCGCCATCTCTTCCGCATCGATGGCGATCTCTTCCAGGTCAAGGAACTCCCCGTCCTCGTCCTCACCCGCCTGGCCTTCCGCCTCGCCGGCCGACTCCGTCAGTTCCAGGACCTCGCCGTCCTCCTGCTCAAAACTGGACAAATCCAGCACATCCCCTTCCCGGGTGGGCAGGCGTAACGTCTTGTCTTCTGATCCCGCCTGATCGAGGCCGTCTTCCTCAGCGGTATCAGTTAACTCCAGCAAGCCCTCTTCTTCCACAGCGTCGGTCAGGGTCAAAACACCTCCCTCCGCTTCCTCGGCATCGGTCAGTTCCAGCACATCCTCATCCGGTTCGGCTTCCGCAGTCAACTCCAGGGGCTCTTCTTCGGCCTCATCCATCAGGTCCAGAACATCGGCTCCCGCTTCCATCTCTCCGGCGTTTTCCGTCAGCACCAAAGCATCTTCATCTTCTTCGGCTGTGTCGGTCAGCTCCAACACATCCTCATCCGGTTCAGCTTCCGCGGTCAGCTCCAGGGGCTCTTCTTCGGCTTCCTCCGTCAACTCCAGCACATCCTCGCCCTCGATCAATTCATCGGTCAACTCCAGGGCATCCTCTTCCGCGGCCAGCTCATCGGTCAAATCCAGAACGGCTTCCTCGTCCGCCGCGTCCTCGAGCTGGATAGCGTCTCCGTCTTCCCCGTCCTCCAGGTCCAGGATTTCATCCTCATCACCGGTTAAATCAAGAACGTCCTCTCCGTCCGCGGTATCGCTGAGTTCCAGCACGTTTTCATCGTCGGCTGTTTCGGTTAATTCGACGACCGCTTCATCGTTTTCCACCTCATCCGTTAAATCCAATATGTCGTCATCGGCGGATCCGTTCGACGAGCCGGTCAGATCAAGCATGTCTTCTCCACCGTCAGCGATTTCGGCCACTTCAGCGGCATCGATCCCCTCATCATCATCCATGATATCATTGAGACAGATGGTTTCTTCATCCTCACCTGTGGGAATGACCAGCGTCCGTTCCGTCATTTCGAGAATTTCCAAGTCCGCGTCCGTCGCCATGAGTGGAGTTGCCTTACCTGCGGATTTCGGCTTTTCCTTATCGGACCCGGCGTCCTGATTCGCTTTTTTCTTGTCTGCCATGCTTCCCCCTCAAGGCGACGTTGTGATCAACATTATCATGCCTTCTGATTCTTTTCCGCCTTCCCGGAAACCATCAAAAGGCATTGATCCCAAACCATTCTTTAAAAAACCGTCCCCGCTGCTCCCGGGACCGGAATTTTTATCCATTAAACCTTAATATAATATAAATATCAGCCCTTACAAAACATGTCAAGGTGTTTACCTTTCAGGATCCCCCTGCCCGTTCGTCAGGACGGTCTTCAATGGGTTTGAATTTCCGGCTGACAACTGATAGATATGAAAGAAGAAAAATGGGTTTTCGGACGGACCCTGCAAAAAGAGCAACAGACGTTTAAATCTCAGGCGCTTTTATGAGACGCTTTTTTATCAACCAACCGGCCGGACCGGGAGCCGTGGTTGTGATCGAAAATCCGGACGCCAATCACATCGTCAATGTGCTGCGGATGCAGCCGGGGGATGAAATCTGGCTGTTTGACGGTGCGGACCATGAGTTCAGGGCCCATGTCTCCGGCATATCCGACGGCACCGTCACGGTTGAAGTGACGGAATCGTTCTCCTGCCTGAACGATTCGCCTGTTCGCATCACCGTGGGACAATCCCTGTTAAAAAACAAAAAAACCGACACAGTCCTCCGCCAGCTTACCGAACTCGGCATCGACGGATGGATCCCCCTCCAGACGGAACGATCCGTCATAAAAATCGACCGTCAAAACGAACCGTCAAAAACCGACCGCTGGCAGACCATCGTTAAGGAGTCGGTCAAGCAATGCCAGCGTGGACGGATACCGAAAATTTACCCGGCGGCCGAGTTCTCGGAAGCCCTGGTTCTGCGCCGGCGTCATGACCTCAATATCCTCTTCAGTGACGGAGCCGGAGACGCCCTCCACCTCATCCGGGAACGGGTGCGTCATACCGCCCCGGTTTCCATCCTGCTTCTGCTGGGCCCGGAGGGCGGGTTTTCGCCCCGGGAAATCGAACTGGCCCGGGAGAATGAGTTTTTCTGCGCCGGACTGGGCCCCCGCATTCTCAAAGCGGACACCGCCGCCGTAGCGGCCTGCGCCATTGTCCAGGCCCTGTTCGGGGATATGGGAAAAAAAGACTCTCCGCGTTAATTCCCTTGACAAGGATAAATTGTTCGATTAAAAACCAAACTTGTCCGATTAAGCCAAGCCGAGGTAGCTCAGCAGGTAGAGCAGGGGACTGAAAATCCCTGTGTCGGCGGTTCAATTCCGTCCCTCGGCACCAAATAAAAGTATGTCAGATTGAGGGGTTATCCGGTTCACCGGGCAACCCCTTTTTCGTTCTTTTTTCTTTAATATCAAATACATACCCGTTTCGCTTCTGTTCATTGCCCCATATTCTTATACTGCCGGAACAGCACAACGGCCCCCCAGGCAAATGACAGCAGCATGATCAGGGCGCCCAGTTTATGGGACGTGTTAGCCAGGAGATGATCGTATTGGGCAAGATGGAGCTCCTTTAAGATGAACTCCCAGTCGTGAAACCCATAGGGGGCGCTCCGGCCGGTATTGCCGCCCAGCAGCGGCAGGGTCAGGGACCGGGCGTCGTTGATATACGGCGCGATATCGAGGAAATTATCGCCGATCCACCAGAGCACCACCGCCGCGCCGAAAGTGTCCCGGGTCTGGATCAGCAGCACCACCATGCAGACCGCGGGCATCAGTATCTGTCCCAGGGTGCCGCCCAGAGAACGCATGATCCGGCCGAGGGGACTGAAGATCAGGTGCCCGGCCTCGTGGAACGGCAGATTGACCAGGTGCATGAAAGCATTGCCCGACGTGTTGCCGGCAATGGGCGCCAGGATCAGTTTCCAGCCCCAGACAAACAACGCCGCCAGCAATACCGCCCGCGCCCAGAAGGAAATAGCGTTCACCTCATCCGGAACATGGAACAGGATTTCGTTGATAATGGAAAAGAAACCGTCCCTTTCCTCCTGGATTTGATGATTCAGGGTGACCCGGGACGGCGACTGGGGCCGGCGCAGGGCCTGCTGATAAGCCTCGTATTTTTCAAAGATGACGCCGCACTTCACGCATTCCCGATGGCCGTCATCCTGTTCATGCTGACATTTGGGACAAATCATCAAAACACCTTTGGCGACTATGTGCCATGATTACGCCGAACTCTTGCCTGGATTCTTGTGACTCTCTGTTCGACGTAGATATTCAAAACCTGGCGCCAGAATTTCTGCCTGGTATTCATGACGTTCATCATGGCCTTTCTGTAAATATGAAAATATAAAGGACAACCCAATTAGTCACCAGAGGATGAAGTGCCATGTCCCCGATTCGGCCCCCGTTTACCAGGCTTTAAGGCCACACCGAGCTTTTCTTCCAGCCCCTCGACAAACCCGGCATTGCCCAGAGGCCGGCCGGTTCGTTCATGTTTCCGGATTTCCCTCATTTCCTCCGTCAGTAAAGCGCCGGCCAGGAATTGCCGCCAATCGCTCCGGATCAGCGAAAGCATCGGTGCGACATTCACCAGCTGGTCGTTTTCCCCGGCGATATGAGCCGCCGCGCTGCTCCAAGGCCATTGTTCCGGCTGCTTTACCAGCCTTGCCCGGACAGGATTGTTTTCAACATAGCGGGCGCAGGCCAGCACATAGCGCTCGTCCATCACAAAAGAAGAAAACCGGCCCTGCCACAGATACCCCTTCCAGCCTTTCCGAAAATTGATCCTGAGCGTATACCGCCGGTGCGCCTCGCCTATGGCCCGCCGCAGGCCCTCCAAATTTGAAGGCACGGCGATAAGATGGATATGGTTGGGCATCAGACAATAGGCCCATATATCCACGGCATGCCGGACGCACCACTCCGCCATCAGCTCGATGTAGGCGGTATAGTCTTCCTTGGAAAAAAAAGTTTGCTGGCGCCGATTGCCACGCTGCGTGATATGATGCGGCATCCCTACCGCTATGACTCTTGCCATCCTGGCCATGAAATGAACAGTACCCTTACGCCCCCGCCACTGTCAATCAAAGAAAAACGGGAAAAACGGTGACATGCAAAAGCTTAATAATTAAGTATTGTGTCCCCGAAACTGTTGCTCCCCAGTCGTGATATGGTACCTTCGGTAGATCTGAAGTTTCTCCATTAACAGTGACAATCCATAACAATAGTAGAATTAAAATAAATAAGAGTTTAATACAGCTATTACCCTTAGATCGCCCCCCCGTTTTTTTCATATTAAGTTCACCTTTTTGTTTCTCAAACCAACCTTATCTGAATTGACCTATAATAATAGATTTGAAGACAATGTGTTTTCGATAATCACGCACTAATCTCAACGATATATTGGACAACATTCTTCTTCTTTAGGCAAAATCCCTCGCGTGTTTTCTTTTACAGTCTGAAAATGATAGTGGGCTGGTCGTGGTTCATACTTAGCATACTTAATTCCACACGTTATTGCACAGCACAATACTCTCTTTTCCCCTGGGCCACGAACGGAGCTAGGACTTAGGTCAAATGCTTGTTCAGTACAATGCTTGCTATTAGGCGTCTTACTGGTTGGTGTATGAAATCCCTGAAGTGTGCACTCTGAGCCACCAGTTACCATTAGACTGACACTGTATCCTAAACATTTTACTAAGCACTGCAATGCATTACCTGCTTCACCTCCCGGAATTCTGGTGCCTGCCGATGGCGCAGGTGAAAGCGGTTCAGGTTTATTTTGTTTAATAAAAAGTTCTGTAATAGGATCGTAAGTTGTTAGTGACTCAGTCCCTTGCGGATCAATAAAGTTCATTGGATTGTTTGAAACATAAACAAAAAGATTCATCCCCCCTTCTAACCCAATCGGATCCTTCCTCAGATACCTCCCGACCTCAGGATCATAGAACCTATACTTATTGTAATGCAGCCCGGTCTCACTTTTTAGGATATGGAATTCCGGTTACTGGTACTGGAATTGTACTGGAATTCGTGTTGTGGACCGTACCCCGGTAAAGCCGGTAGCCGCCGCCCAGGAGAGCTGCACGGCGCCCCCGGGCCGGGCTTAATTTAGTATTGTGTCCCCGAAACTCCCAATCCAACCTGAACGTTGCCTGGGCCACTGACTTTTTTACCGAAGAGGTCTGGACAAAAACCGGGCTGGTCACTTTTTACGTGCTGTTTTTCATCCACCTTGGCACCCGCCGCGTCCATATTGCCGGCTGTACGCCCAACCCGGACTCCGCCTGGATGCAGCAGCAGGCCAGAAACCTGTCCATGAAATTTGCCGATGACAAGGCCTCCTGCCGCTATATCATTCACGACCGTGACGCCAGTTTTTTGCCGTTTGATTTCATCATCAAGACCGACGGCATCAAAATCGTCAAAACGCCGCCCCATGCCCCCATGTGTAACGCCTATGCGGAACGGTTTGTCCGGGAAGCCAGAGAAACCCTGGATAACATCATCCCCCTGGGAGGAAAGCATTTTCGTCACGTCCTGCGCTGTATCGAAACTCATCACAACCGGCAGCGGCCGCACCAGGGCATCGACAATCTCATACCGGAGGGATTTGATTATCCGGAAAAACCGGCCCACCCGAAAAATGTTTGCTGTGAATCATTACTCGGAGGTCTGCTCAATCACTACCATGTAAAAAAGGCTGCCTGACGACAGCCGCTTTATAACCAAAGCCGCACATCCATTAAACAACGACAATCGCCGACAGTCTTTGCCAGTTTATCTGGAAAACCATCGGCAAACGCCCTCGCCCTGACTGCAAAAGTAAAATCTCTGACTGAAACCCCGAAAATTCTCTTTGCCCTGCTCCACGCCCTCCAAAAACGGATGAGATTCTGATCTGATTTTCTGCCTTAAGCCCTTGATAGGCCTAATTTTTAGTCCGTATGAATTTTTGTATAGTACAGGGAATAACGACTAACGAACAAGATCATATGTCATCGGCGACTTTGGGTTTGCAGTCAACCTAATTCCTTTATCGAGTAAACTGGAAGCTTCCTGCCCGACATAATAGGATTTAATCTTTATAAATTGCCTGCGTAGCTCAGACACAAATAATTTGTAGATTTCCAATGAAGTCGTTTCTTCGATTGTGGTTCCGATTTGTCCGGCAATTAAACAACGAGCGTCAACTAATCCACCAGGTCGCAATACTACAGTCTTTTGATTTGATAGTTGATCAACAGCATACTTCTCTCCACCTTTGCGTTGAGGCACAGCTCTTATTTCGACAGAAAGATTACGATCTGCTACCAGATAATTCGAGCCCGGATTGAGTTTTGAAACTTCAGTTGATGGTTTAATCTCAGGTGCATCAAATAAACCACATGGAATAATCTGAATAGCTCGCTTTGACGACACTCGTTCAAGTAATGAGTTCAAATCGTTTTCTGTAGCAAAAAAAGGAGTAAGATTTTTTGCCATAAGGTCACCTAATATTAAGGTTTGGGTTTCGGCACAAGTAGCAGGTGTTCTCCGGTTTGTTCTCGTATGCGAGTAGCATTGGTGGCTTCCCGCGTTGTCGGCGTTACACCATCAGCGTATGTGTCTACTGTATTGACTCGGAGAGTACGCCCGTCTTTTGTTGCACTGATATCAGGATAGGAGGACCCTTTTCGTGCACCGCCAGGCCCGGGCAAATATTCCTCAGGATAACGTCCGCCGCCATGAGTAATTTCCCATCCTCTTGATTCCATTTCTGTTGCTACATCAGAAACATGCTGGCGGGTTATTTGACTTCCTAAACGCCCTCCACTCTTTGAAGCACTAGCGGCCTTCCCCCCGTATTTCAGCCCCTTGACGATATCTCCGCCAACAATGGAGATACCAGATATTATTGCATACCCAAATTGCCCCCGAAGCAAATAAATAAACGCATTGGTCGCATCCGCAAGACCGGTTGGGTCGAACCATCCAATTGCATCCAGCCACGCTTGAACACTATCCAGCCTGCTAAGCCAAAACTCGCCGATCATCAATGCCTGGTCATTCCACCAATCCCAGGCCCTTGCCCCGATACGCATTATGAAGTTTAATGCATCGTCAATAAAACCCAGCGTAAACGAACCGAACAGCCCCCTCAGCGCGCACAGCCCGAACGGGTCGATCAATCTCCCCGGATTGTTGTAGCAGTACACATACAGGTTGAGGCTGTCCTGATACGGATCGGCGGTGATGTAGCGGCCGGCGATCGGATCAAAGTAGCGCTGGTAGTTGTAGTACAGGCCGGTTTCGGTGTCGGCGTACATGCCGGGCAGGCGCAGGTTGTTGACCAGGCCCGTGGCGGTGATTTGGGCGTTGCCGAACGCGTCGTACCGGGCGTCCCAGGCCACCAACCCGTTGGACATGACCAGTTTCTGGGGGATGCCCTGGTGATCGTTCTGGAACCAGTAATACTGGCCCCCTGTCTTGAGAAAGAGCGGGTCCGTGCCCCAGAGGGTGTTCGGACGCCAGCCGTAGGTTTTCTGTTCCGCGCCGGCGGCGGTGTACTCTCCGATGAGGCCTTCATCCGAGTATAAGAAACAGGTCCTTACCCCGTCAACCTCTTTCCACAGGCGCCGGCCGAATGGGTCGTAACCGTAGGATGCGATCAGGGTGCCGGAGCCGGGCTGGCCGTTCCAGACCTGGATCAGCCGGTTGTCCGGAGAATAGACGTAGCCGGTGGTGACCCCGTCCACGGTCTTGCCGGTCAGGTTGCCGTTGTCGTCGTAGGTGTAACTGGCCCCCCCGGTAGAGGAGGAAGATGACGGCGGCATGGACAACAGTTCGTTGTTTTCGTTGTATGCCCAGGCGCCGTTCCGGTCGGCCGAGGTCAGGCGGTTGCCGTCGGCGTCATAGGTGTAGGCTTCGTCGATGCTGGTTTCCCCGGAGGATGACGAGGAAGCCTGGGTCAGGCGGTCCAGCAGGTCGTACTGGAACGCGTGGCTGCCGGCCTCGGTGGTTTTTGCGGTCAGGTTGCCGGATGGAGAATATTCATAAGACCGGCTCATCAGGGGGTTGCCGGTGGGGTCGTTGGCGGTGATGGACTTGATCCGCATGAGACCGTCATAGGTGAAGGTCGCGGTGGTCCCGCCGGGCAGGGCCGTGGCCGCCGGGCTGTTCCAGTTCTCGGCGTCAAAGGTGTCGGTGATGTAGCCCTGGCCCGGGATAAACGTGCTGACCAGCCGGTTGTTCTCGTCATAGGTGTACTGGTGGGTGGTGTTGTCCGGGCCGGTGAAGGTTTTTTTCAGGCCGTTGGCGTAGTAAGTGTAGCCGTAGGAGAGACTAAAAGCCCCGTAATCCACGGTCTCGGACAGCTTGCGGCCCAGCGCGTCATAAGTGTAAGCGCCGGAACAGGTGCCGTCATCCCAGGTGAGCAGGTTGCCCAGGGCGTCATAGGTGAACGTCACGGTTTTGACCGGGGTGGTATGGTCGGACGGGCCGTAATACCGGGCGGCGCTCATCTGGCAGGCCGCGTCATAGGTGTATTCCCGGCGGTGGCCGGCGGCCTCGTCAATGGCCGTCAGGTTGCCGGCCGGCTGGTTGTTATGTTGTTATTGCCATATTGACAGGTCACGTTTTTTTGGGTATATACGGGTATCTTTATGGGTATTGGAAAGGGACAAGATGAAAGAGCCGATCGTTAATATCACAAATGATATATTGCGGCTTATCTCTGAAATTGATGAGTTTAAAGGGACATGGCGAGCTATAGGTAATCTGGCCCCGGACCGGCTGAATACCCTCAAAAAAATAGCCACCATCGAGTCGATCGGTTCATCGACCCGGATCGAAGGAGTCAAGCTGACCGATCAGGAAGTCGAAGCCCTGCTGGCCGGGCTTGATACCCGTTCTTTTCGCAGCAGGGACGAAGAGGAGGTTGCCGGATATGCCGCGGCCATGAACCTTGTTTTTGAATCTTACGAGGACATACAGCTGACGGAGAACCATATCAAACAATTGCATCGGATTCTTTTGCAGTTCAGTTCAAAAGATATCCGGCATCGGGGAGAATACAAAAAACTGCCGAACCACGTGGAAGCTTTTGATCAAAACGGGAAAAGTCTGGGAATCATTTTCAAAACAGCCTCACCCTTTGAAACACCTGCCAGAATGGAGGCCCTGGTTCAATGGGCTAAAAGCTGTTTTAAAGAGAACCGAATGCACCCGCTCCTGGTAACGGCAATTTTTGTGGTGCATTTTCTGGCGATTCATCCCTTTCAGGACGGCAACGGCAGACTGGCACGGATACTTACCACCTTGCTCTTGCTTAAAAACGGATATCTTTATGTCCCTTACAGCTCGCTCGAAAGTGTTATCGAACAAAACAAGGAAGGGTATTATCTGGCTTTACGGAAAGCCCAGAAAACTATTGGCAAGGGTGACGCAGAGCTTTCGGCCTGGCTGCTCTTTTTTTTAAAGTGCCTCAAGAAACAGAAAGATAGCCTGGCGCAGAAGGTTGAGCGGGAAGAAGCCCTGAGCAAGTTGCTGGAGCTTTCAATCCGGATTTTGGAAATTGTGAAGGAACAAGGTCGGGCATCGATTTCTGACCTTCATGCAATTACCCGGGCCAATCGGAACACGATTAAAGTCAGGCTGCGCGAGTTGGTCGCGAACGATTATCTGCGGCAGCAAGGCGCCGGCAAGGGAACTTACTATACTTTTGGCAAAAGGCCGTTTGCGGGAAAAATGCCGAATGGATCGGAAACGGGCTGACGTCTCTTCCGTTTCATGAGGCAGGGACCTGTCGACCCGGAAGATGTTTGCCGTGAATCATGGCTCGGCGGCCTGCTCAACAACTACCATGTAAAAAAGGCGGCCTGACAACAGCCGCCATAAAAAAAAGCCGCACATCCGCTAAACAACTATAACCGCCGACGGCCTTTGCCAACTCATCCGAAAAACCATCGGCGACCGCCCTCAACCTGCCTGCAAAAGCAAAATCTCTGATTGAAAACCCGGAAATCCTCTTTGCCCTCTGGAGCGGATCATGCGTGAGATTAGGCGCAGGACGCGAGTGGTCGGTGCGTTTCCTGACGGGCAATCAGCCTTGATGCTGGTAGCGGCCCGGCTCCGTTACATTGCCGGGAGTAAATGGGGAACCAAAAGATATTTGAACATGGATCGTTTGCAGGAAATTGAAAAGGCTGCCGCCTGACGCGGCGAAGCCCCTGGGTGTCATGACACCCAGGGGCTTTCTGGAAACTCCAACCCAACAGAATGATGGGCTATCATATGGTCATTAGAAAGTGCGAAAAATTCTGGACACTACCAGCGGCCCGGCTCCGTTACATTGCCGGGAGTAAATGGGGAATCACTCGATATCTGAATATGGATCGTTTACAGGAAATTGACAAGGCCGCCGCCTGACGGCGAAGCCCCAGGGTGTCATGACACCCTGGGGCTCTCTGGAAACTCCAACCCAACAGAATGCTGGGCTATCATATGGTCATTAGAAAGTGCGAAAAATTCTGGACACTACCTGTGTTAAGATCTGGTGATTAGGACACTGCCGGTGCCACCCGCGCACCAACTATTTCACGATCTTATTTCTAGATTCTATAAGGAACTTCCCCAAAAATCGATATAGAATATATGGGAGATACCGTCCATAAAATTCATCGAAGTAGTAAGTGTTACAAAAAAAAGGATGCTTAATAATTATTGAAAAGAATGTTTCTCCACTACTCATTTTTTTCTTATTATTAAGGTATTTATAATAATAAAAGATATTGAGTATGATATTAGATAAGAGATACACTATGAAAATTATCACTGCACTATAAAATACTGCCTTGAATAGTATCTCTGAGAAACCAACCTCAACCATTGAGTTAAAAACAGAAATAACTATTACCCCCAAAGCGCTCATAGTTAAATATATCAAAAACAAAAGAGCAGAATAGCTTAGTAAGAATAGCCCATAAATACTCCCCGCATCATTTTTTACCATTATTGTTTCCGCCTCCGCCATTTTCTATTCTAATTACAACAATCATTAATAGTCTTTTTCCATAGTACATTAATAGCGCATGCTTTAATCGGAACTACTTCAGCTCCAACTACTAAAGCAGCTGATGCCTCAGCTTCCACAAAATCTCGCCCAATTCGGACTGCACCTGCAGCGCCTATATAATAACCTAATGCTAATGATTTTTCTAAATAGACATCACCGGTCTTCGGGCATTTATTGCCCCTATTACCAACATTAGAAGATAGTGGCAAAGACGGGAGGATAGGTGGCAATTCAAATTTCGTTTTCGCTGAGGTACCAACACCGAATCCAACACATGAAGTCAGAGAAGCGACCTTTTTTGTTTTTCCATCTTCGCAACAAGTGTCATAATTAAAAGAGAACTCAGCTCCAGCGCCAGCATATCCTCCTCCAGAAACGCTCCAGCCCCCATTGAAGTCAATAATCTTTACGGGATTATCTTTTACATAAATGTAAAGATTTATCCCGCCCTTGATCCCTATCGGATCCTTCCTCAAATACCTCCCCGTCCCCGGCTCATAATACCGCCACCCGTTATAATGCAGCCCCGTCTCGGCATCGTAGTATTGGCCCGGATATATTCTGATGCGAGTCCCCCATAAAGACCTCTTTTTTACCCCCCTTGTTTTGTTGCCCCCCGATAGAACTCATTTGCA